>DEUU01000442.1 GCA_002362735.1 Dehalococcoidia bacterium UBA3254 | reverse complement strand
AAATAGTTAATGAAAAGGAAGGGAATATTGAAATGGAAAACAAACCAAAAGAAGTAAAATCTACCGATGATTTTTCCGAATTGTTCACTGAAGAAGATGATGAAGAAAATGAAGTCAGCAGACTCGCAAACGAATTAGGCGACTTAGATACCCAGAATATACTTGGCGATAGTCTGGATCTAATTAAACAAATTAAAAAAAGTAGTAATTAGCTTTCGGTTCCAATACAATGCAGGGTTAAAAGCCCAGCTATGAAAAGATAAACCTTAATCTGGATATTTACCTTAATGAACTTTTCGGTAATAGCCCTTTGCGTGATGCTAATGCGACCTTTGTATCATAGAATTATCTCGAATCCTACTTTGTTGTGAGGTTAATGTGATTGGTTGACAGGATATTCCAATCGGTGGTCGTTCTAAGGTCTTAGACGCCCCTTCACGCTTATTGTCCGCGAGAGGTGCTTTTTTATATCGACGGGAAATAACCTTGATTATTACCCGGATTAATGTTAAAAATAAGAAAATCTGTTGCCTTGGGAAAGAATTGGAAATTACCGGAAGGAGGTTAAAAGAGAAAATGCCTGTGTCCGATTACAAAAAAAATTTTGTCACCAATCCAATTCTGGAGTTCGGCAGTGGGATTAAAGGGCGCCAGTCTCCAGTCATGATGTATATGAGTAATACGCTGGTGCCCGGATGTAATAAATACCTTGAAATCAGTTGGATTTATGGTATCCCGGAACCGAACCCTCACATGCAGGAACATACCCATAATTATGATGAAATTGTGCTGCATCTCGGTAGTGATGCCGCTAACCCTCAGGATTTAGGCGCCACAATCGATTACTATGTGGGTGGTCAGCCTCTTGCTTTTGATACTACGTCCTCGATATTTATTCCAAAGGGTGTCAGGCACGGTCCTGTCGTCTGGAGGAAGTTTACCAGACCCCATCTTGAGATATCGATAATATTAGGGCCGGATACTAATGAGAAAGGATGGTCGCCGAAAGGAAAAAAGGCATTACCGCAAACTAAAGACCCGGTGGAATATGAGAAATATATTGTCAGAAAACCTGCTTATTTACAGGGGACTGAAGTGACCAATGCCTTGAAAAGTCCTGCTGGAATCTACGTGAGCAGCAATGTACTTCTGGGATGTAAAAATTATATTGATTTTGGGTGGATAACTGAGACTCCAGATCCTAATCCCCCGATTCCTCTGCACGATCATGATTTTGAGGAAATCGTTTTGAATCTGGGCAATGATCCGAATAATCCGCAAGACCTCGGAGCGGATGTAGAGTTTTGTATTGATAACCAGTGCGTTACCTTTAACAAAACGTGTGCTACCTATATTCCCAGGGGCATACCGCACGGACCCATGACCTGGAAGAAAATCAACAAACCCAATCTCTTAATGCCCATCATCTTTGGCGCCGGCACTCTAATGGAAGCAGGTCCGGCCGGATATAAAGGTAAATGAAATAAATCACAAACCAGGCTGGTAACCACCAGCCTGGTTTGTTAATCTCTGTCTATAATTCGAAGTCAGGAAGAGCCTTCATATCCACTAATTCGATCCAGACGCCGTGGCCTTCTTTTTCAGGTATCCAGGTAATATTAAATGGGTGATCCTGGAATAATCTCGCCTGCTCATCGCGCTCAACAGGCACGCCTTTCTTTTTCAGGTTATCGATTTCTTTTTCATAGTCGCTTAAATACATGCAAACTCCGTAAACGCCTTCACCGTGTTTGGTCAGAAAATCCGAAAAACGGCTTTTAACTTCAGGATTGGGTTCAATCAGCTCAATTCTTGCCCCGTTTTTCGTTGGAAGCATCGCTATTCGAGCTTCTGGAAAGCTGCGTCTGAATCCGCCTTTATCTTCCGGTGTGATATGCACTATCGTTTCAAACATTTTTAGAGCTGCGTCCAGATCTTTTACAACCATGGTCAGGTGATCGACTTTTTCTAACATCGTGATTTTTCTCCTTAGTTATTTCTCCAGCCATTTAATATATACGATGTTCGTCTATTTCCTTAAATCCTCAAAAATCGTACTCTCGCTCTATATCATTGTCAACTGTTCGGAATTGATTTACATATTACATATTGTCATGGGCTGAGCGATATGGTATAACATACCTTATAGTATCGGCGTCGTATGTGACTGCGAATAGACTGGTGAATGCCAATTGGAGAAATTAACGATGAGTGAAGGTAAGAAGAATACGGTTGCCAAATCTGGTCCGGCGAAAGTCAGCCATCAAGCTGGCAACTTTGGTATTTGGGTATTAATGGACAGTGCGCATTTCACGATTTCAAGGTCCAGATTTCTTGAAATTGCGCAGTTCGGATTGACTCCGGAAAAGGCCCAGATTTTGCATACCATCGAAAGTAACGGCGGTTCATTGACTCAAAGTAAAATTTCTGAATTTACCATGCGGCAGCACCATTCAGTTTCATCCCTGATCAATAGGATGGTCAAAGAAGGCTTGCTGAAAAAAGTTAAATATCCAGGTGACAGGACGTTTACCGTAATTATGACCAAAAAGGGCCAGGGTAAATATAAAAATTTAACCCACAAATCCATCGATATGATTCTTTCGTCATTAACCGATAAGGAAAAACAAACCCTCTACGCGCTTCTGGAAAAACTGCTGAACACGTCACGCGGCCTGCTGGGGATGGACTACGAACCGCCATTTTTAAAGCCCGATTCCGAAGAGTAGTGGTTTTCAATTAATAAGAGGATGCCGGGTAGCTTTTTCCCGGCATCCTATATCATTTTCAGGTCGTTGACAGCGTGCTACTTAGGATATGTATAAAATCCCTTTCCGGTCTTGCGTCCCAGCCATCCCATAATCACCATTTTCTTCATTAGCTGCGGTGGCAGATAAGCCGGGTCCTTTAACTCATCGTACATAGCCATTGACCCGCGATACACCGTATCTATACCTATCATATCCAGCGTCTCCAGAGGCCCCATTGGGTGGCCGGCTCCCAGTTTGAAAATGGTATCGATATCTTCCGGGGTGGCGATTCCCGCTTCTACCACGCGGACAGCGGATAGAATGTAGACCGTGGATATCCGGTTGGAGATGAATCCCGGCAGGTCTTTAGCAATAACCACGGTCTTCCCAATGGATTCACAAAAC
>DEUU01000208.1 GCA_002362735.1 Dehalococcoidia bacterium UBA3254 | reverse complement strand
GGGTTGGCCCGCCCGTTGCATAGAAGTGTCGGAGCCAAATGTAGCCACATGCTCGGGTGGAAAACTAGCCGGGATCAAGGGTGTCCAGATAGGTCCCGGAGCCACGCCGTTGACCCGTATGCCTTTATCCACCAGATTCAAAGCGAGTGAACGGGTAAAAGCCACGATCGCTCCCTTGGTGGATGCATAGTCCACCAGATGTTTACTACCGCGGTACGCCGTAACCGAGGTCGAATTGATTATACAACTACCTTTCTTTAGATATTTCAAAGACGCCCTGGTTAAGTAAAACATAGAAAAGATATTGGTACGGAAAGTTCGCAGTAGCTGTTCCGAGCTAATATTTTGGAAATCATTCTGGGGATACTGCACCGCGGCATTATTGACCAGTATATCCAGCTTATCGAATTGTTTGATGATTTGCCCTACCGCATCCTGGCAAAAGGCCTCGTCACCCACGTCGCCAGACATAGTTAGGCATTTACGGCCTTCTTTTTCTACTAGAGCCCGAGTATCGACTGCATCTTTATGCTCGTTGTAGTAGACAATACCGATATCCGCGCCTTCTTTGGCATAGAGGATAGCGACAGCCCGGCCGATGCCGCTATCCCCTCCGGTTATCAAGGCAACCTTATTGCGTAGTTTACCGCTGCCGGTATAATCCGGGTTTTCCGCTTCAGGCCGGGGCTCCATTTGGGACTCCTGGCCCGGCTGATTCGGCTGATGCTGCGGTTTGAATTGTTCTTTTTTCCGGGAATCATCCTTCATAAGGCTAACTCCAGGATAAAGTTATGGATTTCAAGAAATTTTTAGTAAATATTGGCAATACCTAGAACCACAGCCATCGACCGGTCACCAGTCTTACAATGAGACTGATGATAAATAAGGCCAGGAAAATCCAGAACAGGATCAAGGCAATACTAGTTGCCGCGGATGCGATCCCGCCAAAGCCAAAAATCGCGGCGACTATGGCCAGGATCAATAAGATGATTATAAGACCCATATAATACCTCCTCGTCTTAAATTTCGGTAACCTATATTTTTATTATAGGTTGCAGACTATAGATGTAGATTGAGCTATTACATGTAAAATATTCAGATAATATCACTTAATCCGGAGTGATAAAAAGATTGAGTGGGCTGTTTTAGAAGATTATTGTGTGGCTGTTTGTATTGAATTGCTGTATTTTAAGACGAAAAAGTTATAAAATTGAATCAGTTGATCCATCCCTGATTAGAATATCATGACCGACCAAAGATTGATGGACTAGCTATAGTAAATACAAGGCTCAAACTATACTTATGGGAAAATTTCCGCGAATTGTTGAGATGAATTGCGGGCTGATTTATGCTAATATAAGCTTGGTCGTTATCGACAATATTCGCATTCTTAAGTAAATAAATACTTACACTCACTGGTCTGTTATTCACTATTATTGTATTACGATTAGTATGGGGAAAATAGGAAATAATCTTTTAACTGCCAACAAGACTATCCGCGCTTTGCTGGTAGAAGATTCCGAAGACGATGCTCTACTTCTGATATTGCAGTTGAAAAAAACTGGTTATCAGCCAGTTTATAAGAGGGTAGAGACCATCGCTGAACTCCGGAAAGCCCTGGATAAGTCGAAATGGGATATCGTTATCGCTGACTATTTTCTGCCTGAATTCAGCGGTTTAGACACCCTGAAAATACTACAGCAACGTAATCTGGATATTCCTTGCCTGATTGTATCCGGCAAGATGGGTGAGGAAACTGCGGTTGAGGCTATGAAGGCTGGAGCCCGGGACTATATTATGAAGGACAATCTCAGCCGTCTGGGGCCAGCTATTGAACGAGAGCTTCAGGAATCCGTAAGCCGTAGACAGCGCCGCCTGGCCGAGGAGAAACTACGGGAAACCAATGCACTTAAATCTGAATTAGAGAAGAAAATTCGCCAGGAACTGGAGCTTTTTAATCATAAGATCATCCAGGCCCAGGAAGAAGAACGGAAACGGATCGTCCGGGATCTACATGAGGACACCGTCCAGCTACTGGCGATCATCAAGTTAGAATTGGAATCTTTGTATCGTTCTAATGGCATAAAATCAGAGGAAACCAGGGAGAGGCTGAAAAATTTACAGGAAAACGCCGATCATGCCATGCAGGATATCCGCCGTCTGAGCTACGCTTTGCGCCCCGGGGACCTGGAATACCTGGGTTTGGATACCGCCTTGAGCCAGCTAGCGGAAGATATTAATGAACACATGGAAGTTTCCGTAGAATATCAGATCAAAGGGCAAAGCCGGCGATTGAATAGCGACATTGAACTGGTATTATTCCGCATCGTTCAAGAAGCTTTAAGCAATATTCAAAAGCACTCGCGCGCCGCCACGGCTTTGATAACGATGAACTACCTTCCCGATAAGATCAAACTGGTGATCCATGATAATGGCTGTGGATTTATTCCGGAAAAAGAGTCTGAGACCGCTGTCACCACCGGTAGATTAGGGTTAATTGGAATGCGCGAGCGCGCCCATTTGATTAATGCGAACTTAAAAATAAGCTCAAAAGTGGGCCTGGGGACTTCGGTTTCCGTAGAATTTAAAACAAACCAGGGTTAAAGTGTTCTCCCCGGTGTTACCACAATAATTTCCCCCCATCATTTTAGATATATTGTGAAACGAGTGCGGGAGCTACGGAAAGGAGAAGGGACCGGTTTTTAAGGATATTCTTTAAGCTGCACGAGAAAACCATTCTGGAGTTGGACAAGGAAAACGGAGGCGTATCTAATAATAGATAAGCTTTTTGGAGGTATCTTTCGAAAACGCGATTGGAAGGAGGAGATTAAGTGGGATTTATCAATCCCCTTTAGTTCCTCCTATGTCAGGTGAAATTCACCGGACAGGATATCACTTGATTCCAGCGATTTTTACCTGATCTTATTAGCCAGATCGTTAGTCAAGGCACGAATGGCGTCCCAGCATCTTGTGTACAATAGACCCGGCTTTTTTTCTTTGTAGCTGCGATGTCTACAACACTGCTTG
>DEUU01000085.1:2911-3075 GCA_002362735.1 Dehalococcoidia bacterium UBA3254 | reverse complement strand
GAAAAGGCATCGTGATCAACTTAGCCGCTATGAGGCTCTTTCAATTTAAAGGGGATAGTAAGTCAGTGGCGGTGTCGACCTACCCGATCGGTGTCGGTACCGAAGAGCGACCCTCGCCCATGGGTCAAATGTATGTGGCGCGCAAGGCAACCCGGCCGACCTGG
>DEUU01000085.1:0-2562 GCA_002362735.1 Dehalococcoidia bacterium UBA3254 | reverse complement strand
CCCTTGGGAGAATACGCGCTATATTTAAGTAAGTCGACGTATTTGATCCATGGTACTAATAAACCGGCCAGCATTGGTCTTAGGGCAACCAATGGCTGCATACGACTCTATCCAGAAGACGTGAAGAAACTCTATGAGAATACTCCAGTCAAGACACCTGTATCCATCGTTAACCAGCCATATCTTGTGGGCCGAGGTAACGGAGTGGTTTACCTGGAAGTTCATACGCCCTTTGAAGACTCGGGCGCTGTTGATCTGGAGAAGGTATATACGAAATTGAGGAATATTGAAAAGGAATCTGGGCGCACGCTTGACTGGAAAAAAGTTAAGGAAGTGGTGGCCGAAGCCCGAGGGACTCCTGTTCCCATATTCGAGATCCGTCAGGGAAGTGAAAAGGGGATTACGGAAACCATAGAAGTCAAACACCCGGACAGATTATATGGCAGACCAGAAATACCAGAACTGAAAGTAGACGCGTGGTATGTTTTGGCTGCTAATGGGCGTGACAAGATTGATGCTGCGAGGCTTGCCGCCATTATCAATCATCAGGGCCCGCAAATCCCTGCAACAGTGCTGTCAGTAAGTGACAGACACCGTGTCATGGCTGGCCCTTTCAATGATATCCGCGAGGCCAAAGATGCAATAAAACGCTTGAAAATTGATTTGGAAATAGACGCTATATTAGTTGAGCCTGTCAAGAAGAAATAATTGATTCCGCCTTTTCTCATGTTCGTAATTACGGGTGAAGCATTGTGGACTTCTCGCGACTTATGGGACACATCAAAAAGAAACATTAATCGTAAAGATGGAAAAGCATCAAAACAATTTCTATAACCTTTTTAAAAAACTAACTTGAATCCATTGAATTTCCAGAGGGCAAAATAAAGCTCCCGTTGAACTACAACATCGTTTACACCCCGCCTTGTCAGGATTGGGTATCAAGCCGGAATCCCACTGATGGCGAACAGGTGTAGGAGATTCCATGCACATAAAAATGTAGCGTATTCAAATAGTTAAGCTAATTCTTCTAATTTAACCTTTACTCACCGTAGTGAAAACCCTTCAAAAAAACCCTTGCCTGCATATTTTACTCACATTATTCCGCTTAAATATCAGATTGTTAAGTAAAACACGCTGTGCATGGCATGCCAATTGCTTATGACAAGTGTAATGGATGGATATGCCTCTGTCAAAAAGAACAGAAGAATAGAGAGGGGCTGATAAAGATTGATTGGGTGTGGTTGCAGGCTCTAAAAGACAATGTAAATAATATTTTGGTATGACACCTAATTTAAAGTGATATCTCAGAAGATAAAATTATTATTGAAACTAGTTAATAGGATCATAGAAAAGCATATTCCTAACGGAGCCTTTTTTTTCCAGAAGGAATTTTTAGAGCTCCCGAAGCGAAGTATATTGTCACACCGGCACATTTCTTATGTTTTACCAATCTCCCTTTTGACCCTTACAGCCAGGCAATACCGGGGATGGCTGGAATACAACACGTTCAGGCCGCACAGTTTATTAAATTACCGTCCTCCAGCACCAGAGGCGACCTTGCATTGAGAAGAAAGAAATGGTTGTACTTTAAATATCTAAATACAGTCCATATTTTTTCAGCCAGTCGAAGACCAATGTGGATATTTTTTGTGAAGTAGCGCTGAATTTAAATAGTCACTGATATAATAAGGTAAACTGAATGGAAAGGAGGTGATTGGATAATGAAGAAGGGTCTTTTGGTTATTTCGATGATGATTGTTTTTGCTATTACTATGGTGGGTTGCGCAACAACAAGTGACCTCGAGAAAGTTCAGGCGCAGGAAATGCAGAATCGTGCGAAAGCTGATCAGGCAGCGATGGATGCGCAGGCTGCCAAGGCGGCAGCCGATGCGGCCACCGTAAAGGCAGACGAAGCTGCAGCCCGTGCCGAAAATGCTGTAAAGAAGGCAGAGGAAAGAGAGAAGATCGCAGATGAAAAGGCAGCAAAGGCTGACGCCACTTTCCAGAAATCAATGAAGAAGTAAGACAATTTTTAGGTAGCTGTTAACTTTACTTTTGGTGCTCAGGAAAGGAAGTGGGTGGGTTTGAGATCTTCCCACTTCCTCATATCCCCCACAGTTCAAGTCTGTCTGAACCATCGAGTATTCAATCTACCAAACCATAATAATGACAAATTTGCGGAATTTAAACGTATAATGTGGTACATGGTTTGTATATATCAGGTAGAGGACTCGTTGTGCATTCATTAAACATATTATTAACGAACACGAAGAGGTATATGTACAAAAAGCAAAGCAGAATAGGTGAGCATCTTCGCCTTTTGTTTGTCTGTATGATAGTAACACCAACTCTAATATGCGGATACAGTTACTTTGATGAGGGACTCCAGGCCAGGTCAATTTTCCAAGAAGCGAATGATTTTTTCAACCGGGGAGATTACGAGGCTTCTCTGAGCATGTATGAGCAGATTATTGAAAAATATCCCACGGCGAGCGACAGGGTTCTTTTTGAGATGGGTATTATTTATGCGTATCCCAGGAATGAGCAAAAAGATTATCAGAA
>DEUU01000248.1 GCA_002362735.1 Dehalococcoidia bacterium UBA3254 | reverse complement strand
AGGGACCGCCCTGTAACAGCCATAATTCCTACACCGGTTTCTTGACCGCCGGCTGCCGGATGATAGATTTAAACTTCTCCGGCGCTGTCTTGCGAAAATCGCTCAAATATATTTCATGATGTTTTTGATTGATCCCGTCAAATATGTAACCCTTCTCCATGATGAAACGATGCACCTTTTCAATCGCAGGACCTTCCGCCGAAAAGGGGCCAAAGAACATTATCTGGGCAGACAACCCTTCCTGAAAACTTTGAAATCTGGCTTTTTTGAACGCCGGTAACCGTTTCTTCTTTTCAGCCTGCTCAACAGCTTTATTAAACAATGCTTCAGAAACGAATTCCGGCTGCATAATCATAGAAGTCCATTTCCAGATGTCTTTCTTGGCATCGGAGAAGAGAATCATATCATCCGCCCACCATAACCCTTCAAGCGGCATTACACCGTAATCGATACCCCGTTCTTTTTTCACCATGAACTTTATGTTATAGGATATAGAATATAATGTTTCTATAGCCTCTCGATATTCCACCGAGGTGTTGGGGTCTCCAGAACCGTCGATCATCACAAAGTTTATTGAAGGAACATCCACCCAGCTGATTTCCCGGATCGAAGCGTTATATAAATTCTTGAATTCCTTCTTTAAGTCAATTTTATCCAACTGCTCCTCCTTTGTTTTTTTGTACCGGCAATTGTATTTCGGTGATATAAGATGACGGATTACCCTGACCAGGACCCTTGATATAGACCTCTCTGTTAGGACCCGTTATTTCGTATTGATTAGTTTCCACCCAGGTCATCAGCGCCCTGTATGCCAGATGAAAATTTTCATATGGACCCTTATGAATCAAACAGGCCGACTCCTCTACCGCGGGTAGCTGACGTAAGCCAACCCTTTTATCCAAGGGAATTTTCCCCGAAATAGGAACCGCAACTTCCACATCAACCTTAATATCTCTATATTCAGGGTCGTAATAAATTGCCAGCGGAGGCCCCATAAACTGAACCCGTTGCTTTACTAAAAAAGAACAGACCTCATCGAAAAGTCTACCTGTATCTTTATACGTCGGTATAATGTCTCTTACCGAAGCTACCTTAATAGCATCAATCTTCTTAATGACGATATCATAGGTCGGCATCGTACCCTCCTTTTCCACTTTCCTCAGCCATTCTTCTACTTTCCTTAAGCGGACTTCCTCTTCTCGTAATTTTTTCAGAGTCTCTTTCCGTTTTTCAATCAATAATTCGATCACCTTGTCAGCTGAAGGGCTATCCGTAAATATTTGTCTAATCTCCCCCAAAGTCAGCCCGAGCTCTTTCAAACCGGTAATCCGGTGGACCTGCATACTCTGTTCAGCGGTATAATACCGGTAGCCGGTAAACTCATCTACCAGGACCGGTTTCAAGAGTCCGATCTCATCATAATATCGCAGGGTTTTTACCGAAACCCGGCAAAATTTAGAAAAATCGCCAATTTTAAGCATTTTTGTGTTTGATTATTCTCTTTGAAGGCCTTCGTTAAAGAGTGTAAACCCTCCAGTAACGGGAGAGTCAAGTAGTTTGCGAACTGAAAATCGGTCTTTTTCCTGCAGACTTATCAGTCTGCAGGAAACCAAAAGTATTACACTCTATGTCCCGTCAACTGGCAAACATTCCAGTGCCAGGAACAGCTATTTAGCTGCACTATAGCATACCCCTGCATCTATTTCTATTTGTTATGGAAGCTTGAAATCTTAGCACATTTGAATATATATTAAAGTTAATTCTTACGCTGTTCTCATAAATGGAGGTAAAATGAACCATTCTATTCAAGTTATTCCAGCAGTTTTAACGGAAGATGCTGCCGCTCTAAAAAAAATGCTGTTTCAAGCTGAAACATTTACGGATTATGTCCAAATAGACATTATGGACAACAAATTTGTTCCATCTCGAAGTATTACCTGGAAAGAAATTGCAGCCATCCGTCCGAAAATAAAATGGGAAGCCCATCTTATGGTAGAGAAACCGGAAAAGGAATTGGAGAATTTTAAAAAGGCCGGTGCCACCAAAGCTATTTTCCATTTCGAGGCGACATCCACTCCTGACCTGGTAATTTCAACCGGGCGCAGATTAGAACTCAGCATTGGTATGGCGGTCAATCCGGAAACCCCAGTTACCAGGATTGCACCGTTTGTGAGCAAGGTTGACAGCATACTCTTTCTCTCTGTCCATCCAGGATTCTACGGTGCCAGCTTCATCCCTGAAGTCCTGAAAAAAATCGCGGAAATTCGCCGAAAATTCCCTGAGATAAAAATCGGGATAGACGGCGGGATTAAAGAAAGCAATATCGCCCAGATAGCTCAAACCGGCGTCAATCAAATTTTTGTCGGCAGCGCCATTTTTCTACAGAGTAATCCTGGGGAGAGCTACCGAAAACTAACTTTTCTAGCCCAAAAGAGCGCTGAAAATGGACTTCCCTAACTTTTTTCCGTTTAAGTGACCGCGCAAATAACGTCTGAATCGATAACGGCAAGTCTAATCTTAATCGTGGGTTTAAGAACGCTTTTGCCGTAGCCTCTATAGCCGGGATGCTGGGAGCTTCGATGGCAACCACAGTGAAATCCGGTCTTGAAACAGTTCCAGGCCGTCCAGGAATAATTGACTTCATAATTTCGGTATGGTAAATTACAAAATAGATTCTCTGGAGCTGTTTGACCTGTAGAGCAATCCATGGCAAACAGCCGGTATCCGGCACCCTGAAGGGTCTCCCGCTATCATCATGGGCTTCGCCCAAACCCTTTAAGGAATTGAAGGATCGACGGTATCGCTGGAAACGGCGCTGCTTCCCAAATCGGAAAAGAGAAGCCTGGTTTTGGTTTGATATGATAGCGCTTTTCCGATTGGAAGCGCTATTTTTTATGGTCTTCAAAAAGAGATTTGAAGTTTTGATTGATTGTTCTGGAAGGAAATCTGCGTGGATTAAGGGACTTTAACTCGGTCTCTAAAATTGAATAAACCAGGTTCTCTGGAGCTGTTTGACCTGTAGAGCAATCCATGGCAAACAGCCGGTATCCGGCACCCTGAAGGGTCTCCCGCTATCATCATGGGCTTCGCCCAAACCCTTTAAGGAATTGACGGATCGACGGTATCGCTGGAAACGGCGCTACTTCCCGGAGTTGGAAAGGAGAAATAAATGGAACATTACTACTGATGTCCGAAATCATGCCATGTTCAGATCGAAGACCAATTTTAAATGGAGCATAAATTGAAAATCAAAATAAACAAAATAATATTTCCCCTTATGGTTATTGCCGTTTTGATATTAGCGCTTTCTGGCTGCCAGACATATGCTATACCTTCCCCACAAACTCAAACTAATGGTGCTTCTCCATCAACAAATGTATCTACTGGCAAGGAAATTTCAGTTTTCGCCGGTTCGGCCAGTAAACCGCCGCTTGATGAAGCTGCTGGGCTATTTGGGGAAAAAAGCGGAATCAAAGTTTACCTCACTTACGGAGGCTCAGGCGCTGTACTTTCTCAAATGAAATTATCTCAAACTGGTGATGTTTACATTCCTGGATCCCCAGACTATCTGGCAAAAGCTCAAAAAGACAATGTCATTGACCCCAGCTCAACAAAAATCATTACCTACCTTATACCGACCATTACGGTCCAGCATAGAAACCCAAAGAATATCCAAACTTTATCTGATCTAGCTAAACCTGGGATTACAGTAGGTATTGGAAACCCAACATCAGTATGCGTTGGACTATATGCTATTGAAATATTAGATTATAATCACTTCCTCACAGATGTTTATAAGAACGTCATCACCCAGGCTGATAGTTGCGAAAAAACAGCAACTCTAATATCCTTGAAATCCGTCGATGCTGTAATGGGCTGGGATGTTTTTCATGCCTGGAATCCCAACGATGCAGACTCAATTTATCTGAAGCCGGAACAGCTTCCTCGAATAGCCTATATACCGGCTGCCGTTTCAACTTTCTCAAAGGATAAGGCAACCGCTGAAGCATTTATCGATTTCCTGAGTTCTCAGATCGGCCAAGACATCTTCAAGAAGTGGGGTTATAATGTTACGGAAGCGGAAGCTCTAAAATTTTCCCCTGGGGCAAAAATCGGGGGAGAATATCAACTCCCTGATTCATATAATAGCTTGATTAAATAAACCTAAGGAGTTCATGTTTAAAGCACTCAGGGGCGCTGGGGGTGACAAGGCCTTCAGGGCAGCCACCGTCAGCGCCCTCGCCCTTTTAACTTTATTTTTTGTGATTATCATCGTCTCTCTACTGACGTACACTGACTGGCGCACCATCGGTGCAGCTATTGTATCCAAAGAAACACTGTATGCAGTAAAACTTAGCCTGATCACCGCGACCATCACTACCATTCTGTCTGTTGTTATCGCTATCCCGGTAGCCTATGCCATTTCCAAGAATAATTTTTTCGGTAAAAGTCTGATCGACAGTCTGCTAGACCTGCCTATTGTTATTTCTCCCGTAGCCATCGGCGCAGCGCTGCTGGTCTTCTTCAATACTCCTCTGGGAGCAGGAATCAATAATAATTTGATCCGTTTTGTCTTTTCAATTCCCGGAATCGTGCTGGCGCAATTCACCATCGTCAGCGCTCTGGCAATACGCTTATTAAAATCAACCTTTGATAGTATCGATTTACGATACGAACAGGTGGGCAGAACGCTGGGATGTAGTAAGCCGGAGGCATTTTTTAGAATAATTCTGCCACTTGCCAAGGATGGGCTGATCGCTTCAGCTATTCTCACCTGGGCTAGAGCTACTGGAGAATTCGGGGCGACCGTAACATTAGCCGGTGCCACGGCCATGAAAACGGAGACCCTGCCGATTGCCATCTCTCTAAGCCTTTCGTCCGCCAATATCGGCCAGGCTGTAGCCCTCATTTTTATCCTGGTCATCATTTCTCTGGCAGCATTGTTGATAATCCGGATAATTACGGGTAAAAAATACGTTATATGATCGAAATTAAGAACCTATCCATAAATATCGGAGATTTTTCCCTCAAGGACTTGAACGTAACCATTCAAGACAAGGAATATTTTGTCGTCCTCGGTCCTTCGGGAGCGGGCAAAACCGTGTTTATTGAATGCCTGGCCGGAATTCATAAACTGAGAAAAGGAGAGATCTGGGCTGACAGGATCAATATTACCCGTCTGACGCCTGAAGAACGGGGGGTTGGATATGTACCCCAGGACTATGTTTTGTTTCCGTTTCTTAATGTTCAGGAAAATATTATCTTCGGCCTGAAACGAAAAAACTGCGGTAAGTTAGAAATTCAAAAAAGAATGCAGACCATGGCCGATCTTTTGGGAATCTCTCATCTTCTTGAACGTGATATACGGGCTTTAAGCGGCGGAGAGAAACAAAGGGTAGCTCTGGCAAGAGCCCTGGCGCCAATGCCGCGATTATTACTGATGGACGAACCGTTGAGCAGCCTGGACGTTCAGACCTCAAAATACTTGAGACTAGAGTTACGGAGAATCCATCAAGAGCTTGGCGTCACTACGATTCATATTACTCACAATCATATGGAAGCGGAAGAACTGGCTGACCGACTGGCAATTATGAGCCAGGGAAGAATCGAACAGGTTGGAAAACCTCAGGAGATTTTCTTCTCGCCGGCTACCCCGGCAGTATCAAATTTTATTGGCTCTTTAAATATCCTGAATTGTGATTCTTGTCGCCAGTTGGTGCCCGGCTTAATGGAAGTAGAGTGCCACGGAATAAAGATAATCCTCCCGCACGACGAAGGTATAATGCAAAAAATCGCTATTTCCCCACGGGATGTTTATGTCTCAGATATCATGCCTCCCGGTCCTTCAGTAAACCGTTACAAAGGAATCATCGAAACTATTGTATACGGAACCACGATGGCAACAATTGAAGTAAAAATCGGCGATGCTGAGATAAAAGCCGAAATGCCTTCCGAATTAGCCAGGGAAATGGATTTACTGATCGGTAAAGAGGTTTACTTAATTTTAAAGTTAAGAAGGTTAAAGGTGCTCGGGAGTAAGGATACCGTAGCTCCTGAACAATATGAATGGTATTATCAGGAGATTATTTAATCTCTAATAACTCCAGACGGTCTTACCGGTACAAACTCTTCAGCATAAGGCAACTCCACGTCAACAGCAGCAGAACCATCTAGCGGTACAATAGCTTTGTCTAACATTCCTTTTCCTTCTTGATATTCATGATATATCGTTTTCAACCATGCCGCGAATCACGGTAAATGGTCTTTGCTTTTATGATATAATATCCCGCAATGATAGTAGCAGTCACCGGTGCGAACGGCCATATTGGAGCTAATCTTATACGGGCTCTGTTAAAAGAAGGAAGACCGGTACGTGCCATTGTTCATAACAACCTCCGCGCCCTCGAAGGACTGGATATAGAGTTAGTAAGCGGAGATGTTAATGACATAAACTCGCTGTACCGCGCTTTCATTGGAGTAGACGTTGTTTATCATCTGGCGGCATTCATTTCATTGTCTAAGGATGACTGGTCAGTAGTTAAGTCGGTGAATGCTGATGGAACCCGCAACGTGGTTGAAGCCTGCCTTAAGAACGGAGTCCGCCGTTTAATCCATTTCAGCTCAATAGAGGCGATGAATCAAGAACCGCTAAATGAACCCGTAGATGAACTGAGTCCCCTGGTAGATTCACGTAATGAACCTCCTTATGCTCGTTCTAAAGCCGCGAGCGAGAGAGAAGTGCACCAGGGAATAGAGCAGGGATTGGATGCGGTTATTTTGAATCCCACCGCGGTCATAGGACCTCACGATTTCGGTTTATCTCATCTGGGAGAGACACTCCTCACCATGGCCAGAGGGAAACTACCAGCCCTGGTGGAAGGGGGATTTGATTGGGTTGATGTTCGAGATGTAGTCGCAGGAGCTTTAGAGGCTGAAAAAAGCGCTCCGGTTGGAGCAAAGTATCTACTTTCCGGTCGATGGGCGACCGTTTGCGATCTGGCCAAAATAACCGAAGAGATCCTGGGTGTCCCAATTCCCCGCTTTGTTTGCCCTGCATGGCTGGCGCTGACCAGCGCTCCGGCAGTAACCGTTTTCAATCGTTTGACCCGGAGCCGGCAGATTTATACCAGCGTTTCGGTAAGAGCTTTGACTAACTGTAATCATAACATCAGCCATGCAAGAGCGACTCGCGAACTGGGGTATCATCCCCGACCCTTGTATGAGACATTAAGGGACACCTTCCGGTGGTTTCAATTGACCGGACTGTTAAATTCAAAAACAATCCTCATTCCTGATGAATAGTTGGTCTTGTTACCGAATTTAATAACCATTCAACTTGATAGGCATTTATACGTATTGAAAACTGGTTCTTATGCGTATTGACTCCTAGCATTTTTACGCATTTAATAGTATAAAGGATAAACCTAATTAAACGCCCTAGACTGAAATTAGAGGATTGATACTCAAAGAGAGCGTTCAATTGAAATTAACAACCGTTAAATAAATGGAAAAATCTTTTACTCAAAAAATTGATACCTTAACACATCAATTGAGGAACCTGCAACATAACGGGAATACAAGAAAGTGGGCTGAAACCGTAATCTCTACAGAGAAGCTCATCGAATATGCGGAAGAATTAAAGGCAACAGATAAAGCTTTCAACCATCAGAACGAAGAACTGTTGTTTGCATATCAGACCCTGGTAGTAGGATATCAACGCTATTGGGAGCTCTTCAACTTTGCACCGGACGGCTACCTCGTCACGGATAGCACCGGCGTCATTCAAGAAGCTAATCAGACCGTATTAGTAATGTTATCAACTACCAGAACAGAGTTACTCGGGAAGCCAATCTACGACTTCATACCGGAAATAAAGGCCCGAGACTTTGGTATGCAGCTTAACTGGCTCCGGGGATCGCAAATTCTGGAAGTGAATTTAAGGCCACAAAACTGCACCCCGTTTTTTGCCTCTCTCAGCGTTTCACCACAATGCAATACAGAGAACAAGACCGTGGGACTGCTCTGGCTGATACGTGATATATCCGAACGGAAAAAAATGGAAGAAGCGCTTCAGAAAAGTAAGAATGAACTAGGTCTGATTCTGGAGCAAACACCCTGTATTTTATGGACAACGGATACACAGCTAAAGCTAACATCAATCACGGGAGCAGCACTTTCAACTTTAAAATCGTCTCATACCGATATTATTGGAGTAAAAATCACAGACTATTTTGAAAGTGAAACCAGCAGCATCTTTTTAACAGCTCTTGAAAACGCGCTGAATGGTCACCCTCAAACCTTCGAATTGGAACGGAATGGCCAGATATTTCAATGTACGGTTGAGGCGTTCATTAATACAAGCAAACAAATTTCAGGAGTGATTGGTGCCGCTTTTGAAATTACCGATCGAAAAAAAGCCGAAAGAATTCTTGAACAGAGCGAAAGGTTCAACGCCAGTTTATTGCAAAATTCTCCGAACCCCATACTGGTCATCGATGGTGATACTTCTATCTCTTATATCAATCCAGCTTTTGAAAAACTCACTGGATTCTCCGCACAGGTGATTATCGATCAAAAAGCGCCATATCCGTGGTGGCCAGCCGAACACAGGGCTGAGTCTGGAGACACTTTTCAAAAATCACTAAAGAAGAACAAAGACAAGCAGGAAAAACTATTTCATAAGAAAAATGGGGACCCATTCTGGGTAGAAGAAACCATAATACCCGTGGGAAATGGAAATACAACGGAATTTCATCTGCAGACCTGGGTTGATATAACGGAAGCCAAAAAGCTGAGGGAAGATCTAGAATTCTATGTAAAGCAAATTACCAAAGTCCAGGAAGAGGAACGCAAGAGAATATCTCAGGAACTCCATGAGGAAACTGTGCAGTCTCTCTCTGCATTATGTCTGGCGACTGAGGCTATTATTAAGTCGAAAGACCGATGTCCGCAAGACTCTTTACGATATCTTGAAGAACTCCGAGGCAAAATAAGCGAAGTCATTGATCAAGTCCGCCGTTTTAGCTATGCTCTTCGACCCGGGGTATTAGATTATCTGGGGCTGCTGGCAGCTCTGGAAACTTTAACTGACGAGCTCAATCAGGAAGGCTTTAAAACTTCTCTGGAAGTCTTCGGCATTGAGAAACCATTACCCCCAGACATGGAAATCGATCTCTTTAGAATCACTCAAGAAGCGCTCAGCAATGTTAAAAAATTTAGTTTAGCGGACAAAGTGAATGTTACTGTCAGTTATTTGAACGGGAAAGTAAAACTGAATATAACAGATGACGGTCAAGGCTTTATCCTGCCAGAGAGATTAAGCGACCTGGTAAACCAGGGGAAGCTTGGACTTTTCGGAATAGAAGAGCGAACTCGACTGCTCGGAGGATCCTTCTCAATTCATGCCAGACCTCAAAACGGCACGAAAATAATAGTCACTTTACCTGTGCCAAACTAGTCTACAAATTATCCCGCAGTTTCATCTTTATTCGGCAGGTCATCCAAAGTCAACCAGCCCTCTTTTAAGGCATGCAAGACTGCTTCTGTGCGGGAACTGACGCGAAGTTTTCTAAAGATATTAACCAGATGAGTCTGTACAGTGCGTTCGCTGATACCTAATTGATTAGCTATCTCCTTATTTCCCACTCCCTTGGCTGCCAAGTTAAGGACCTGGAGTTCACGAGGATGCAACTCCTCGAGATCCTTCCGTTTTTCAACCTTATCAGTTGCCAGACGCCTGAGAATTTTACCGGTGGCTTTCAGATCAAATACCCCTTCCCCGGAATGGACAAGTCGGACCGCACTGATAAGCTCGTGAAGAGGGGCATTTTTTAAGAGGTACCCTGCTGCGCCGGCTCGCAACGCAGCTAACACATACGACGGATAGCTATAGGCACTCACCATGAGAATTGCCGTGGCGGGCGAAGCAACCCGGATCTGTTTGGCCGCTTCGATACCATTGAGCTTGGGCATAGATATATCAATGATAGCAACATCCGGCTGAAGCTTTTTCGCTAATTCAACAGCTTCCTCCCCATCTTCTGGCATGGCCACAACCTCAAGATCAGTTTCATCTTTCAGAAGGCGACAAAGACCTTCTCGAAATGCAGGATGATCATCCGCCACCAAAACCTTAATCTTTTCCATCACCCACCCAACAAATAGCTTCTGTTATTTATATATCACATGTAACTCGCTTTGTGAATACATCACCAAAAGGACATACCCTAATCGTGGGAGGATTTGTAGGCATTAGTAATACAGATAAGAATTTTTGTAGGTGATAATACTTAGAAAACCATGATGAAAAAGCTTATTTTTTCTAATCAAATCAGTTATTAAATTAAGCGTACCGGCCATTTGTTGATCGTGCCATCTGTATGGCAAATTGCGTGTACCAGCGGATTACAATTGCAGGTCGGGATAATAAAATTGTTTTAGTGCCCAAGCGAATAAGGCTTGCAGGTGGAGGAGCGGAGGCTGGAGGTCCATTTTAAACTCGTGGTCACTTTCCACTTTCACTGAATAGTACCGACACAGATTTTTTGCGCAAAAAGAAATACGGACAATTGGAGGCTTAATGAAAACCACTACCAAGAAATATCCAGTCACAAAAACAGCCTTTTCTGAAGACGATTCAATTGAAGTGACATACCGCAAAGTACCTGATACCTTTGAACCTGAAACCCAATGGACAGAAGAAGAGCCTCGTAATCCACCGGAAGAGATTGACACTTCCGAAAACCTGGTGCATCTTTATTTGTCGGAAACCAGACGTACTCCCATGCTGAAAGGTCTGGAAGAAAGAAAACTGGGTAGTTTCATTGAGCAGGATAAATATCTAACACAACTGGAGCAGGACTTTTCCACCAGGCATGACCGGAAACCATTAGCTTATGAGATACTGCTGGTAGTTTTTGACAACCTCTGCAGGGAATCCTTATTATTCAAAAATCTTTGCACCGAGCTAGATATCCCAATTTCTGATATTATTTCTTATAAAGGTGCTCGCCCCGAATTGCTCCATGAGATAGACGGATATATCGACCCTCTTTTAATAAACAAACTGGCTCAAATTTCCGAATCAAATATTGAACAGACTTTTCGAGAACTGACACAGTTGTCATTAGACCTTCAACTGACCTACTGGCCAATTCTAAATGACACCACTGAACAGAATTCACAAACCCCGTTTGTCGACCTCATCAAGTTAGAAAGTTTTCGGTCTGACCTTAAGGCTCGAGAGCCTGAGATATCTTTATTTTATCGACAGATCCGAAATAGAGCGCGAGAAGCCGGAGACCACCTCATCGTGGCTAACTTGCGCCTGGTTGTCAGCGTTGCCAAAAAATTCACCGGTAGAGGATTGCCTCTCCCGGACCTTATCCAGGAAGGCAATATCGGGCTAATTCGTACTGTTAAAAAATTTGATCACCGGCGAAATTTTAAATTCAGTACTTACGCTACATGGTGGATCCGACAGGCTATCAGCCGAGCTATTGCCGACCATTCTCGAACGGTCAGATTACCTGTCCATGTCGTAGATACTATACGAAAACTAGCCCAGGCCCGCCAAAGATTTTCTCAGCAATACGGGCGCAAACCCACAAACAAAGAACTGGCGGGTGAGACCAATATTACGACGGAAAAGGTAGAGTGGCTACTGGCAGCTATTTCCCGCGAACCCATCTCACTCGAGACCCCGATCGGCGAAGAGGATGACCAACTCAGCGACTGTATAGAGGACCAGTCCATTCCTCGTCCGGAAGAGCAACTTGCCGAAGTATTACTTCACGAACAACTCCGTGACACGCTGGACTCACTACCGATTCGAGAGAGACGGGTTATAGAACTTCGATTTGGTCTCGATGACGGTTATAGCCGCACTTTGGAAGAAGTAAGCACCGAACTGGGTGTAACCAGGGAAAGAGTAAGACAAATAGAGTGTAAAGCTCTGAGTATCCTCCGTCATCCGAGTAACAGCATAAAACTTAAAGACTATCTTTAAAAAGGCAGGCCTGATGAAAAGAAACAATATCACAATCAATAATACAGTCTTTGTAATATTATCATTTGAAGGAC
>DEUU01000370.1:523-14885 GCA_002362735.1 Dehalococcoidia bacterium UBA3254 | reverse complement strand
AAACCTTAAAATTTTGGTTCTTTCCGGAATGTTTATCGACTTTTTGGAAGTGCTGAGAAAAAGGATTGGAGCGGACTATGCGGTGGGAACGAAACTGGAAGTCAGAAATAACATCTATTCAGGCAAGATTATCAAGCCGCTCTGCTTCGGGGAGATCAAAGCTCAATTTTTAATCGACTTCATTGAAAAGGAGAAGTTGAGTATAGATTTCAGACAGAGTTCAGCCTATGCCGACAGCATTTACGATGCCCCGGTGTTTAAATTAGTCGGAAACCCCGTGGCCGTATATCCCGATAAGCCATTATTTGACCTTGCTCAGCGTGAAAATTGGAAAGTTATCGGTCGCCCTTGATTATAGTCTATCTCGCGATGCTTTCCGGAGCCCTGGGGGTAATTGATTTCCGGGCGGATGTCCTGGCCACCGGTGCTTCTTCTAAGCTTCTGGTCTTTTTCAAGACTTCGTTTAATTCATCGTCGCTGATCGTAACTTCTCCCTGAAGATAACGGAAGAAAAGCTCAGACCAGCCAAGGATAGAATCAACATTGATTTTGCCCGCCACTGCCAGGTCTTTGGCATAAGCGGTGGTAAAGGTCTTCAAACGACATTCAGCTTCTTTATCTTCAACAGTGCGGCGAGTACTGCGAGAAGGCATTTCTGCAACAGCTTCGACATCAATGACATTGGTGAAGCGGCCTTTTAATTCGGTAGTCAATTTTAAATCCCGATTTTCGCTATGACGGAGCATCTCATACTTGCCTGACAGGTCATGCCAGTTTCCTTCATTGTCCTGCACACGCCGAAAGATGCGGTGAGTCCGGTTTTCCTGGTCAGTCAACTCGAGCCAGCTGCTGCCGTCCTTTGATTTTTCCTGGACTTCCTTAACAGTGATTAAGTTTGTTGCCATATTGGTCTCCTTAATAAGATAGTTTAAGCTAACATATTCTGCCTAATTACATGCTATAAACAAAAGAAGGTATTTTCAATGGAAGTTTTAGGTCAATGAGATTATAATAGCACACTTGTTCTATTATTTCAAGCATATTCACGTTGATTAAAATAGGAAATTAACGATGGATTATAAGAGAAGTGAAATGAAGTCGCCAGCGGTGGGTCTGTAAATAACAATGAACCATGAAGCAAAGACATGGTTTAAAATTTTCCTTTAATCAAAAAGGTCTCAAATTTTCTTTTAAATAGGAGAATTCCAGAAAATACGAGAATTATTAATAGGCCAACACTTTCAAAAATGTCTACCTCAGGATGAGTCATCAATGTATTCCACCAAATACCGAGTTGATTAAGCCCAGTTCTGTGGTCAGGAGCAGGGAAAGCCCAACCGCGTAACGGCCAAAGCAAGGTATTTGGGGTAGTCCACATAGAGTCCAGGAGAAGGTGAAACAACATTCCAATAGCGATTGCCAGAAGCCATGTTTTTCTTTGAAACAGAAACATTATTAAGCTGGCTAACAAAATGATGGTTGTAATAAGCAGGGTGTGAGTTAAAGATCTTCCGTCTCCAAAACCGAAAAAACTTAAAGGTTTATCGATGATGTCCGGAAACATAGAACCGAGAATCAGGATACGTATATCCAGAAAGTTTGCCAGAGACTTCAACCCGATAATCTGGGAGAATTCTTTTTTTTCTTCCGATACATTCGGGGTATCGGGGGGTTGTTTCCGTGCAGTTTTTTCATTCGGGCGATGACAGCCAGATATCAGGCCACTAACCAGGGTTGTTGCGCCTAGAGTAATACCTATGTGGGCGAAAATAAACATCTATCCTGTTTGTTATAGCAAGAAGGCAGGATTATTGCAAATCCCGATATTTATTGCCACCGGAAGGGCCATTTTTAATACCTGAAGCAAGCCGGAGCATGTTATAATGATGCCAAAGCTTTTAAGGACGGATCATGTTCAATCATCTTCACGTTCATACTGAATTCAGCCTGCTCGATGGTATGTGCCGCATAGACCAGTTGGTTAGGCGTGCTAAAGAACTTGGAATGAGCAGCCTTGCCATTACAGATCACGGCGTAATGTACGGAGCCATCGATTTTTATCTGGCGGCCAAGGAAGCTGGAATCAAACCTATAATCGGCTGCGAGATGTATGTGGCACAGACCGACCATAAAGCCAGGACGGCCGCTGAAAAGAACAGCTACCATCTGGTGTTATTAGCGAAGAACGTGACAGGTTACCGGAATTTAATGCAACTAACATCAACAGCCCATCTGGAGGGTTTTTATTATAAGCCTAAGGTGGACCATGCTCTTCTGGAAAAATACCACGAAGGACTGATCGCTTTAACCGCCTGTATTGGAGGAGAAGTACCTTCCCTGATATTGCAAGGAAAGTTAGCTGAGGCAAGTGAGACCGCTCGATGGTATAAAAAGACATTCGGCGACTTTTTTATCGAAATTCAGAGGCAACCGATACCCGAACTGGAAAGAGTCAATCCTGACCTCATTAAAATGGCCAAAGACCTGGATATACCGCTGGTAGCGACGAACGATGTCCATTATATTCACCGGGATGATGCGGCAACGCACGATCTTTTACTTTGCATTGGGACAAACTCTACCGTGAACGACGAGAAACGATTGAAAATGGCAGGGGACTTCTTTTATCTGAAGAGTCCGCTGGAAATGGCAGAAGCCTACAAAGATATTCCTGAGGCGATTGAAAATACCCAGCGAATAGCCGAAATGTGCGATCTCAAGCTGGATTTTACCAGGCTTCACCTGCCGGAAATCGAGCTACCCCCTGGGAAGAATGCCCAGGAATATTTACGTGACCTTTGCTACGAGGGGTTTAGTAAATATTATCCAAATCCAACGCCCGAAATAGAGCAGCGTTTAAAATATGAGCTTGAAGTAATCGATAAGACTCAATTTGCCAATTATTTTCTGGTGGTCTGGGACATGCTTTCTTATGCCCGGAGACAGGGAATCCTGGTGGGGGTAAGGGGGAGCGCCGCAGCGAGCATTGTTTTGCACTGCTTGGGGATCACAGCGATAGACCCCATTGAGCACAAACTGGTCTTTGAGCGATTTCTGAATATAGAGCGGAAGGAAATGCCCGATATCGATTCGGATTTCGAAGACCATCGACGACAGGAAGTGATTGATTACGTTTCCAAAAAATACGGGGCAGACCATGTAGCCCAGATTATCACCTTTGGAACGTTAGGAGCGAGGGCGGCAATCCGTGATGTAGGTCGGGCACTGGGAATGCCTCTCAGTGACGTAGATCGGGTTGCAAGACTAATTCCATTCGGCGTCCATATGACGCTGGACCAGGCCATAGAGGAAAGCTCCGAGTTAAAAGAGATTTATCAGGCAGATTCGATCATACGTAAATTAGTCGATTCAGCCAAAAAAGTAGAGGGTACTTCTCGCCACGCCAGCACACATGCTGCCGGTATCGTTATTTCCAAAGACCCTTTGACTCTGCATGTGCCTTTGCAACAGGTATCCAAAAGCGAAGGCAGCGGTCAGGCGATGACACAATTTACTATGGAGAATATTGCCAAGATTGGACTATTAAAAATGGACTTTTTGGGTCTGGCGAACCTGACGATTCTAGGAAGAGCCAGGGATATCATTCGTGAAAAAAGGGGAGTAGATTTTGATTTATATCATCTGCCCATGGATGATAAAAAAACATTTGATCTGCTTTCATCGGGAGAAACGACAGGGGTGTTCCAGCTGGAAAGCGCAGGGATGCGGCGGTACATCAAGGAATTGAAGCCGACCTGTTTCAGCGATATCTCCGCAATGGTGGCTTTGTACCGGCCTGGTCCGATGGAGCACATTCCTAAATTTATCAAATCCAAACAGGGGTTGGAACCGATCAGTTATCCACATCCGGCACTCGCAAAAATCCTTGAAGAGACTTACGGTGTAATCGTTTACCAGGACCAGGTTCTATTTATTGTACGCGAATTCGCTGGGTATACTTTAGGCCAGGCGGATATCTTTCGTAAAGCCATGGGGAAGAAGATTGCCGAGGTAATGCAGAAGGAAAAATTAAATTTTGTCAACGGAGCGAAGAAACTTGGCTATTCGGAAGAAATAGCCAACACCATTTACGCTCTCATAGAACCTTTTGCCGGATATGCATTTAATAAAGCGCACAGTGTGAGTTATGCCTTGATCGCATACCAGACAGCTTATTTAAAAGCGAATTTTCCTTCAGAATATATTGCCGCTTTTTTAATTACGAACTCGGATACGCTGGACAAGGTGAGTACGGCTATATCTGAGGCAAAGAGATTAGGGATAGCGGTTCGGCCTCCGGATATCAATTTAAGTCAGGTTACTTTCTCGCTGGCGGAAAGCGGGGATAAAGAAAGACCGGCGATTCGCTTCGGGCTCGCAGCGATAAAAAATGTGGGTCCCGGTGCTATCGAACCTTTAATATCTGAGCGAAATAAGAACGGACTCTTCAAATCGATCGAAGATTTTTGCCGTCGTATCGATTCTCAAACAGCTAATCGCAGGGTATTGGAGAGCTTGATCAAGGCAGGAGCTTTAGATAGTTTGGAAGCGAACAGAGGAGCATTATTATCCAGTCTTGACCGGATATTATCAATGGCCCAGAGAGAACAGAAGCTACGCAGTTCCGGACAGTCCACTATGTTCGATTTGTTTGGTCAGCAATCGCTGGTTCCAATGCCGAATTTAGATGTTAGCGGAACCGATGTTCAAGCAAAAGAAAAATTGGGCTGGGAGAAGGAGTTGATGGGGGTTTATCTTTCTGAACATCCCTTCGCCCAGTATGCTAAGTATATTGACACCGAAAGTACGGTTTTACCGTCACAAATAAACGCTGAATTGGACGGTCAGAGTGTTGTAATTGCTGGACTGGTGTCCTCGGTGCGGGAATTGTTCACCAAGGACCATAGAGCTTTTTGCAGTGCGATATTGGAGGATGACGTAGCCGGGATCGAAGTAATGGTATGGCCGCGTACCTATGAGAGCACAAAAGATTTATGGCAGGAGGGTGGATTCTTACGGATTGAAGGAAAGGTAAAGGTTAAAGAGGAAAGGCTACAGGTAACTTGTGATGCGGTGGAACAGTGCAAACAAGAAGTACAACCTAAAGCAGCAGCCCTGGCCATCACACCAAATACAGCACCCAAAGTTAATGGCAATGGAAAAAACAACAAGGGGGCTAACGGAAACGGAGTCGCCCATGTTAATGGCTCATCTGTGAATGGCAAGAACGGGAAAGTGATACCATCAACTGTGGAATTTTGCAAATTAATAATTGTGGTTCATGAGACGGAAGATGAAGATAAAGATGAAGATTTTCTGAAAAAGATCATGGAAATACTGAAGGAATCCCGTGGAAGAGATGAAGTAAACCTTAAGATTATGAATCCGGACAGGGTGACTAATCTTAAATTGACCAATGTTTACGTCGATTGTTCTCCTGATCTGCAAAAGAGATTGAGGAAGCTGGTAGGTGAGCAAAACTTGCTCGTGGAGAAAGTTGAAAAGAAAAATGAGTAAGTCTAAACTTTAGACCGAGTGAAACTATGATTATTAAATCCCCTAGAAAGTAAACGATTTTCTCTTATAAAATACGAGAAAAGGTAATCTTATTGAGGTAAAGAAATGCAGGTAAAAGAGGACTATCTCGGGCACCGGAAAAGGCTTAGAGAAAGATTTTTAGAAACAGGCTTAACAGGATTTCAGGACTACGAGATCATAGAACTTTTACTGACCTTAGGAAAACCCCGTACAGATGTGACACACCAGGCGAAAGAAGCGATACGCATTTTTAAGACACTCCGGGGTGTGCTGGAAGCTTCTCCGGATGAACTTCAGAAAATTAAAGGAATCGGCCCTCACAGTATTTTCGGTTTTAAAATCGTTCAATCGGTAGCCCGGGAGTTTCTTAAAGAGAAAAGTCTGGAAAAGCCGGTATGCAGCTCGTCCCAGGAAATTTATGAGTATTTTTCCCATACGATGAGGGACTTAAAAAAAGAAATAATAAAAACAATCTATTTGGATAGTCAGAACCATATTATCGAGATACAGGATCTATCGCAGGGAACAGTGGACAGCAGCTATATTTATCCACGGGAAGTAATAGAGAAAGCGATTCGATGTAACGCTGTTTCGTTTGTTCTGGTACATAACCATCCATCAGGAAACCCGAATCCCAGCGAAGCTGATAAAGATTTGACACGGAATATGGTCTATGCGGGCAACGTGATGCAAATTAAACTTCTGGACCATATTATCGTTGGAGACAACCGGTTTTACAGTTTTGCAGGCGATGGATTTATTGACAAGTGCCAAAAGTGAGACCCAAAGATAATTTAGTCAAAGGGATTAACTTCTTTACACTCTAGATCCAGTAATAATTGTTTCATCTTGAGTCCTCCGCCAAATCCGTGTAACGATCCATCGCTTCCCAGAACCCTGTGGCAGGGTATTATGATCGGAAACCGGTTTCGTCCCAGAGCGTGTCCGACAGCCCGAGGAGCCGAGGGCTTACCAATTTGTTTTGCAACCCATGCATAACTTCGAGTTTGTCCCCAGGGGATGCTTTTAGTAGCATCCCAGACCGAGACTTCAAAGGGAGTAGTCTGAGAAAGGTCTAATCTGGCCGAAAAAGAAGTCGGGTGACCCTGGAAAAAAATCTGAAACATGGCAATCAACTCAGCGAAATAATCAATTGATTCAACCGATTTATTCACTTCTTCGCCCAGATGCAAAATAGCATACTCGTTAGATAGTTGAGGGAGAGTGGATCTCAACAGTCCTTTACAGGAACCCAGCAAGCCGATCCAACCGGTATTTGTTTCGAAAACAGCATGGTAAAATTGGAGATTGTTTATCATCACAGGTCCTTTTATTTAAATATATAAAAAAGCTCCTCCGGGTGGGAGGAGCTTTTTTATACTTTGTCAGCGTGTGGTGGGTTCGATCAAACCCAAATTCCCATCCTTGCGTTTATATAACAAATTTATTTTATTATTATCCGGATTAAAAAACAAAAAGAAGTCATGATTCAGCAAGACCATCTGGTCTACGGCTTCATCTAACGACATAGGTTTGACGTCGAACCGTTTGGTCCGCACTACTTTTGGTAACGGTTCGGCTTCAGGTTCTGCAGCAGCAGTCACTTCAGTAGTATTAGTCCGTATTGAGGGTGTGGCTCTTTTTTTAGAATAAGGAAGCTTTCCTTTATAATGTTCAATTTGACGTTCCATTACTCCAGCGACTTTATCAATGGAGGTGAATAAATCTCGTCCTCTTTCTTCGCCCCTTATCAAAGTGCCGTTGCTATCAAGGGTAACCTGAGCGATGAAACGTTGATCTGGGGCGCGCGTCTGCTCTTCTGAAACAACCACGTCAAAAGAAAGAATATTGGGTAAAAAACGATTTATCTTTCCCAATTTTCGAGATGCATAATCTCGTACTTCCGGCATCAATTCTACGTTTTTTCCGGTGATATGCATATCCATGTGGGTTCCTCCTAATAAATATTTCTCTATATATAATTATATTTCTCTTGCAACAGAGATTCCCCAAACCAATAGGACTCCTGATGATTTCAGGGCTGCGGCGCAAGCATCCAGAGTAAATCCGGAGGTTGAGACATCATCAATCAGCAGTACTTGAGTGTAGGGTAAAATAGCGGCGGTACAGGAAAAAGCATTTTTAACATTTTGTCGGCGATCTTCTACCGAGTTCGTTCGGGCCTGGGGTAATAAATAACGGGTGCGAATGAGAAAGCCGGTGAAGACTGGAAGGTTAATTAATTTGCCAAGTTCTCTTGCAATTAATTCAGATTGGTTATAGCCTCGCTCTCTAAGTCTTTTTGGGTGTAGCGGGACCGGTACAATAACTTGCCCCGGCAGCGGACTTTTAGACAAATAGTGCTTTGTCAGTAAAGCCAGGGGAGCCGCCAGGCTCCTCATATTTTTATATTTGAGCTGATGGATCGCTTCCCGCATAAGGGATTCAAATTTAAATGGAGAACGAATACCATCAATAGAGGACTGCCACCCAATACAACCGTGACAGACTAAACCGCTTGGTTGAGGTCGACCGCATTTGGGACAAACAGGCGGTATAATCCTTGATAGAGATTTCTGGCAAGATTGGCAGAGAAGATCACCCTCTTCGCCACAGCCCAAACATTTCTGCGGAAAAAAAAGGTTAAGTGCTGCCCTCTTGAATTGAGTCAGTTGAGGAAGCACCTATTCCCGCCTATAAGTAAATTAAAATCCAGAAGTTATTTATACTCTGGCAACCCGAGTAGAATGGGTCCCATTGTTGATAGGCTCATAAATGTAAACATCACCATTGCGGATTTTTAGATTGAATCCACATTCCGGGTTGGTACACACCCAGGCCTTATATTGAATAGCGGCGCCTTGACTGCCGAAGTCAGATAGCGGCACTAAGTCACCAGAATGACATTTTTGACACTTGGGGAAACTGTTGTTTTGTTCCAAAAGGTCCACCTCCCGTCCAGATTAATTAATGCAGTATACAACAATATGAAGCTATTGGCAAGAGGGAGTAAGCTCTGCTGAACACAAGCGGGTATAAATAGCACCAGTTCGTGACAATTGGCTTCTCATCAGACTAATAGAATCTACTTGAATGATGCGATTACACTCTATTTTAATTTGGGAGAGCTTTTCGCCAAGAGATTGCCTTAAAAAAGGGGAAGTTGTTTCCCGCACTCTGGCCAGAGTGAGATGAGGTTTGAAAGCTCGATTTTCAGGAGGGAATCCCAGAGGCGAGATCCTGGATTCGATTTGATTTTGCAATTTCTGGAGTAAGTCCAAATCCCCCTTCACACCGATCCACACAACCTGTACCCTTCTCAAGTTAGGAAAGGCTCCCAACTCATCAAGTTCGAGTTGAAATGGAGGGATATTACGGGTAGCTTCGAATAGTCCTTTAGAAATGGGCTCTATTTTTTCGACATCAACATTACCCAGAAATTTCAGTGTCAGGTGGATGCTATTCGGATCTACCCATTTGGCACAGGATGGATCAACCGATTGCAAGGTTTTCTGAATTTGCAATAAACCGGATTTAACCGTCTCCGGTAATTCGCAGGCGATGAACGAACGTACATGATCCGTCATAAATGAACTCCCTGGATCCCCTGTCTCGGGGAACAAAATTATCGGGGATTCCCCCAATCCTTTAGCAGGCAGAATTTCGTATCTTTTCTCGGTGTCAAGCAATACCAGACCGAACAGAAAAAATCCTGTAAATATTTATTCCAAACCAAGGAGAATTTTAGCGTTTTGTGACAAAAACCGATCCCTTTCTTCCCCGGATAAATCTGAAGCATGGACTTCTTTCAAGAGTCGTTCAGGAGATAAGAGAGGAAAATCGGTCCCGAAAATGACTTTCTCCAGCCCAACCAGTGTGACTACCTGATGATAAATTTCAGGCCGATAAAGGAAGGGGGAAGCTGCGGAATCAAAAAACACATTTTTCAGAGTATTTTTGACTTCAGGCATTAAAGCATAGAACGGGAGTCCTCCACCCCAGTGGGAACAAACCATTTTTAAATCCGGGAACGTTTTGATAAACGGGTATAAAGTTTCAGGAGTAATATTGCCCTTTCCGGAATAGAGGTGTCCAACCGGTTCAGAAGTATGAGTTAATAGTATGAGATTACTTTCAACGATTATATTCATTATAGTTTTTAATGCTGAAGGGTTAGAGAGCAAAGAAACCTCCGGTCTTAATTCCCCAATTCCTTTGCATCCTCCTTGGATACATCTTTTGATTTCAGGAATAGCAAATTCAGGAAAATTCAGTTTAACCATACAGAAACCGGTTAACCGGCTGGGATAACGTACGACCGATTCCATGATATAATCATTTGTTTCATGGCAGGTTTCAGAATCTTGCCAATCGATATTGAGAATAACAGAGCGGTTGATACCATGACCATCCATACTGGAGATTAGATCCTCAGCCGAAGCTAATTTAGCTTTTGGATTGGAGTATAAAAGGGCGAAAAGGGGATCAGAGTCTATATATCTCTGCCGATTCTGAATTATCTTCGGAGGAAAGATATGGGTATGGAAGTCAATGATCATGGAAGAATTATAGCAGAGTGAAAGACGTTTTTCATGACACTGAAGAAGAGATGTTTTAGGGGGCGGGGGTATTTCCTGACGAACCATCCGGAGCGGGAGGGGCGGGAGCAACCGTACATTCCTGAGCCTGGGAAGGATTTAAAGGCTGAGGGGGAGTTAGAGGAGTCGGGGGAGTCTTTTTTCGCCGTAATAAATCAATGATAAACCTTACAAATTCGTAGACAGCGTTAGCGCCAAAACCGGCTGCTAAGGCAAACAAAACAATTTTTATAGCATTTTGTTGGAGTCCGGATTGAAGACTGAAAGGGAAAATCCGGAGGACAATATAGATTGCAAGTACAGCCAGAAAACTGGGAATGGCCTGCATGAGGTGATGGAACCAGCGCGGTCGATAGAGCAAAAGAACAAAATTTCCGATTATCCCGAAAAATAAAGCCAGATTAATCGCCCACAGACAAGAAGTAAAATCCTTTGTTAAAAAAGTAAACTTCAGGTTGACAAGAAATTTAACGACGCTGTAGATAATACCCGGGTAATCCTGGGAAGCATTGATATCGATTGGGTGAGTGAGGAAATTAAGCACGTTATTAAAAAGGTAGAGTAAAATGATATCCGCAGCCATGATTATGAAATAGCCGCCAACGGGCGCAGATTCGCGTTTTTCCTTGATCATATTGATATCGGTACTCATATCTTTTCTACAAATATTTTATAACCATTATTGAGTAAATACAAAATATCGGACAGGATTAATGCTACAGGAAAAACAGTCTAAAGTCGATTGCCCAGTTGAGCCAGCTTCCAGATAATAGTTTGACATAATATCACGATATCTTCAGATGGCAAGTATTCCTGTATAGTGCTATCAAATAATACATTCGCATTAGCAGGAAACTCCTCGTCATCCTTCCAGACAACAAGAGTAACAGGTACACGGCTAAAAGCGGGGATAGTGACGGATGAATCTCCGAAATCTGCCGCAATTCCTCCTAATTTTGACGATACGCGCGATAAATGATCTGGATTTTTACCAAAATGTTCAATGAGAGGTCGGATAACCCTTTTAGAGAACGTAGGAAAATAAACCGCGGCTTCCTTCAACTCATGAAAGGAAATCATCTGACCGGAAAGAGGAGTACCTTTTGCCTGAATCAAATAATGCAAAATCAGGATCTTATCTCTAAGTTCAACCGGTTCCGTATTTTCCGTGAAGGAAATCTGAACGTCCGGGAGAGTGACTTGATAGAGACGGTTGAGGTATCTCAGGGAGATAATTTGCGGTGAAACGGAAAGGAGGCAGGTTGATCCGCTTTTCCGGCACAGATCTTCTATATCAGAAATATGCGATAGCTTTTCGGCGGCTAGTTTGAGAGCAAGGTTGTAGGCAACTTCAAAATTCTTCTGACCGGGAACAAAAAGAGGTTCGAGATTTTGATTCATTGCACTTATATTTCCAGCCAGGAATGAGAATAGAGAGTCTCGCCATTGAGAACACGGTAACTTTTATAGTATTTAAGTTCCTCCTGATTAAGTGATTCAGGATTTACACTACCTCCATTTATCAATTTGTTCACCAGTTCGGTAAGATTGGATCGACGTCCCCTGGCTAATTCGATGAGTTCTGAGTCAAACGCATCTATAATGGCGGCGTGTAAACCAAGTTTCATCAAAATCATGAGGAAGGTGCGATTAAGATACGGACGGAGGTGAGGCGGAGTACCGTTAGAGACATTGGATAACCCTACGATGGACTTACAGCCGGGAGCAATATCCGGCAGCATACTCATAAATTCAAGAGTGGACTTAAGCTGATTTATTTCTCCACTGACGGGAGTTACAATAGGATCAAGCCAGATTCTTTCGTTAGAGATTCCCTGCTCATTTGCTTTGTAAACCAGATCGACCGCCAGAAGGCATCTTTCGTTAGCGTCCCTTGGCATTCCGTCGACGCCCCACAGAAGACCAATCATATCCACATTATATTTATTAACAAGTGGTAATTCCGATTCCAACCGATCAGACTGAAGAGAGATAGAATTGATCAAGGCTTTACCCCGGCATACTTTAAGGCCGGCTTCCATCGCCACCGGATTAGTTGTATCCAGAGAGAGAGGTTTAGAGGTTACTTCCTGGACAGTATTCACAATCCAGGCCATAAATTCTTCGCCGGATTTACGAGCAGGACCAATATTGAGGTCAAGGTAATCTATGTCAGTAGAATCTTCAGCTTCAGCCATGGCCTTGACTGGTCCCGCGTTTCTATCCCTGAGAGCCGGACCAAGGGTTTTGGACATGATATTCAGGTTTTCGCCGACCAGGATCATGCAGGACTCCTCAATTTGGTTTCCAGGACTTGAGGTAGGCCGGAATATGAGCAGCTTCTCTGGGTCCTACTTCGACCTTCCAGCCAGGCAGCTCTTCTTCGATCCCGCCGCTTTCTGAAGCTATGTAACCTGGAATAATCAGTTTCCGATGTTTAATTTTGTCCGTAATACCGCTTTTCTTAATAAACGGAGTAATTACGTCTGAATTGAATTTTCCCGCAGCCCAGGCAGTTAGCACAGAAAGACCTTCAGTATCCTTAACCAATAGATAGGCTGGGACTTTGCTGTTTTCAATTTCACCGGAGACGATAAAATAGGTTAGTGAGAAATTGGAGGTCAAGAGGACCGGAGAATTGGCATCGGGACCGCCGATTTCGTAAATTCCCTCTTTGGTAGCAAGCGGTTTTTGAGGATCGGTAAAAAGATTCATTCTCTCTACCAGTAATGGAAAAAGGCTGTGTCCTTGTAGATCAGAGAGAACAATAAGGGAAGCGTATTTGGCAATGAACATCGAAGCAATCATGGCTTCTTTCATGGGATCAGAGGTCATCTCTCCAGGGAAAACAATGGTAGGAAAACCCAGAGGACGATATTTCCCCAGAGCAGCTTTGCGGATTGTAATCTGATCTTCAAAAGCCTGTCGAACGGTCCGCGAACCGGAGTCTATAACCAGATCTTTCAGCCCGGCTTTGGTTAGATTATCAGTTAATTGAGCTACTTCTTCGAGATTAGCTCCTTTGACCGCGACCGCACATCCAGCATTTTTTGCGAGTGCAGCTATTTTTTCATAATTTAAAACAGTCGCTGCATAAAGGAGAGGTTTACGATCAGAACAGGCTTTTAATCCGGCGTTCAATATCTCGGTATCAGTGCTCATTAAAATAAGGCTGCAATCACTTTTTTGCTTTACTTCGGCTGCCAGAGCCCCGAATAATTCCGCCTGTCCTGAATCACATCTGAGAGCGGCTATTTCTGGCCGAAGGGTTAATCCAACTCTCTCATAGGAGAAACCATTAAGCCGGCTCAGACGACCATTGATTTCAGATGGTACCATGGTGTCACTAATAGTGACAGCAATTCCGGGAGGATTTTCGAATCGCTTTTCATGTCTAAAAAGCACGGTCTCACCACCGATTTTGACCGAACGGCTACTCGTACCGATGACAAGGGGTCTGATTGGGGGAGCCGAGGCTTCGGCTAGCCTGGCCTTGGTTTCTTGAGAAACGGTGGGACAGGCACTGAGATCAGCCTTACCAGCAGCGAGCTGCATAGCAAAAGCCAGACATGTTGGGACTCCGCATTTGCCGCAATTGGTCTTGGGTAGCAATTTGAATATTTCAATTCCGGTTAAGGGCATAGGCAACTCCTCTATTCAATAATTGGTGGCAGGCTTAGCGCTGGATGATTTTTTTCGGTTAAAAACGGTAGTATAGAATCTTCGGTCGTACCGATGGATTCATCTGCAATCTTTTCCAGAAGGTCAGGACAACCGAGCTCAGCGCCTCTTTTCATCAGTCTTTCCTGAAGCTCTTCTTTAAGCATTTTGGGCATCCAGACCATTCTTAACAAACCGCCATCACCAGAGACGAACTTTCTCTGAGTAATATTATATTTACCATGTCCCAGGAAACCGGGTGTGCTCAAGCCACCTCCGATAGTTCCTGCCAGAGTCGTAAACTTCATTCCGCAAGGGGTCATACCGGCAAAATCACGGTTGACCGTCATAATTCCGTTACACATTGGTAAAACCGCTGCGATGCATTCGCAGCAACCACAGGTAGTCATAGGATCGTTGATGATGCTATAAAAATTATAGTGGTCTATCTTCCCCCGGGAAGCCCGGGTGATGAATTCATTAACGCCTTTCCATTGCCCTAATTTGGGGTCTATAATTTCTCCTTTTGGCACAGGCTGGTTCGGTCCGGTAGGATTGATTTCAAA
>DEUU01000370.1:0-173 GCA_002362735.1 Dehalococcoidia bacterium UBA3254 | reverse complement strand
GACTGGCACAGCGTGCAGGAGTAATAAGTATCAACAGTCTCATCGGTCATGCCTTCAATTCGAGAATCCCGGATTTGATAGACCGCTCTGGCTTGCTCGACTTTGTTTTTAACATCAAGTTCGTTAGTGTAAATCTTGACCTGGAGTTTATCGAAGATACGGCCGAAGTCCTG
>DEUU01000458.1:13062-13230 GCA_002362735.1 Dehalococcoidia bacterium UBA3254 | reverse complement strand
GCAAGTTGTTGGGATTGGAGGTATTGTTCCTGCAGTTGCCCGATTATTCGAAGGCGATCCTTTGCAAGTAGATCAGGCTGCCTTGACTGGAGAGTCTCTGCCAGTAGAGAAAAAATCGGGAGAAGCTATCTTCTCCGGATCGATTGTTAAACAGGGAGAGGTAGATGC
>DEUU01000458.1:9692-12837 GCA_002362735.1 Dehalococcoidia bacterium UBA3254 | reverse complement strand
GGATCGATTGTTAAACAGGGAGAGATAGATGCCTTGGTTTATGCCACCGGGCAGAGGACATTCTATGGGAAGACCGTCGAATTAGTACAATCGGCTGTAACCCGAAGCCATTTACAGCGGGCAGTCATTAAAATAGCTGACTATTTGCTTGTTATTGCTGTTGTTTTAGCTATCATAATTGTAGGGATAGCTTTTTCTCGCAATGAACCATTTCTGCAAGTCCTTCAACTAGCTTTGGTATTAACTATTGCTGCCGTTCCCGTAGCTATGCCAGCAGTTTTATCTGTGACGATGGCTTTAGGTGCCCGGGCGCTAGCTTTAAAGCAGGCAATTGTCACCAAGCTAACTACCATCGAGGAATTGGCCGGGATTGATGTGCTTTGTTCTGATAAAACCGGAACCCTTACGCAGAGTAAACTCACTCCGGGTGATCCCTTTACCGTAAATAAATTCAAACCAGAAGAAGTGATGTTGAGCGCAGCTCTGGCCTCACGAGAGGAAAATCAAGACCCAATCGATATAGCTATACTAAACGGTATCAAGGATAGAGAACAGCTTAAAGCTTATCAAGTTACCCGTTTTCAACCTTTCGACCCTGTCCATAAGCGCACTGAAGCCATTGTTAAAGATTATGAGAAAACCTTTAAAGTCACTAAAGGAGCTCCACAAGTTATTCTCGCTCTAGATCCGGCAGCTAATGAGGTTAAACCGGAGGTAGAGAAAGCCGTAAATGAATTCGCCAGGCGGGGATTTCGTTCGCTCGGAGTAGCTCGGATGGATGATTCAGATAGGTGGCATTTCTTGGGCGTCGTTCCCCTTTTCGATCCTTTAAGGAATGATTCTCACTCTACTATCGATACAGCTAAAAAGATGGGAATAAAAATGAAAATGGTGACAGGTGATCAGTTAGCCATCGCTAAAGAGATCTCCCGGCAGTTAGACCTTGGACCTGACATCATGGATGCTACTATCTTTGATGAAACCAAGCCCCATCAAGCTGGCCAGTTAGCTGAGGCTATCGAGAAGGCAGATGGGTTTGCCCAGGTGTTCCCGGAACACAAATATCATATTGTGGATGTTCTTCAACAGCGTGGGCACATTGTCGGTATGACTGGGGATGGAATTAATGACGCTCCGGCGCTGAAAAAGGCGGATGTCGGAATTGCCGTAGCCGGTGCAACAGATGCCGCTAGGGCAGCTGCCAGCATCGTTCTGCTAACTCCCGGCCTTTCGGTCATCATCGATGCTATTAAAGAGAGTCGCCGGATATTCCACAGAATGTTGAATTACTCTGCGTACCGCATCGCCGAGACTGTGGCCTTGCTGGGTTTCATTACCCTGGCGATTATTCTTTTTGACTTTTATCCGGTAACCGCCATCATGATCGTCCTGCTGGCTATATTAAATGACGGTGCCATCTTATCCATTGCATATGATAATGTCCGTTATTCCAATCAGCCTGAAATCTGGAATATGAAATTACTGCTGGGAGTAGCCTCGATAATCGGCGCTTTTGCCATGCTGCGGTCTTTTGGCATCTTTTATATCGCCACTAATATCTTAAATCTGGACCAGGATACAGTACGCACCATTGTTTATTTAAATCTTTCCATAGGGGGACATCTAACTGTTTTTACGGCACGTACACGCGGTCCATTCTGGTCAATCGCACCAGCCAGGATATTATTTTTTGCGGTGATAGGAACTCAATTGATAGCTACCCTTATCGCAGTCTATGGATTTTTAATGTCTCCCATCGGCTGGCTATCAGCTGGAATCGTATGGGGCTACTGCTTGATCCTCTTCCTGATCCAGGACCGGATCAAATTACTGGCTTATAAAATCTTTGGAGAGGAGCACTCTGGGTTCCTAATTAAACACAAATAGTAAGGGAATATTGATATATAAGGAAGAAGATAATGAGTTCACTACAGAATTCTCAAAATAGCAAAGAACCAACCAGGATTTCTCTTGATAAGAAGGATATTCTATCGGTAATTTCTGATTTAGGGAGCAAAAATAAAGCTATCTGTCAGATTGCTTATCAATCTCTCATCGAGATTGGAGAGTTTGTCGTGCCTGATCTGGTTACAGCCTTAACCGATTCCAATCAAAAGATACGCTGGGAAGCTAGTAAACTGCTGGAGGAACTGAAAGTGGACTGGACTCCGTATGTTAATGATAAAACCATAGAGTCTCTCATTAACGACCTTGCCAGCCAGAACGGATTTGAACGTATCAGAGTTCGCCGGGCTTTAGTAAATATTGGCACTCGATCTGTTAAACCTTTGATCCAGGCTTTTTCGAGTAAAGAAGAAATGAAGCGGTGGGAATCTACTAAAGCATTGAGTCAGATTGGGGATTCTTCTACCACAGTAGCCTTGATTAAAGCACTGACAGATGAGAATTTTGATATCCGGTGGCTGGCTGCTGAAGGCCTGATTTCCATTGGAGAACCAGCCTTAATACCTCTATTGCAGGAATTAATCAGGAATCCTGAATCAGAATGGCTGAGAGAAGGTGCTCATCATTATTTGCATGAGATAAACAATGAACATTTGAATGCAGCTATAAGACCGGTACTAAAGGCTCTGCAAAGCGATGAAGCTCATTTGGAAGTACCTTTAGCTGCTGAATCGGCTATTAACACTTTAACTTCTAAATAGGAGCAATTTTATGTCTGTACCCGCTTACTATTTTTTACCTCCCTTACCATCAGGTTTGGAAGGATTGCTCGAACTGGCACTGGATTTGCGTTGGACATGGAACCATGCCGCAGATCACCTTTGGCAGCAAATTGCACCGGACCTCTGGGAAAAGACTGCCAATCCCTGGTTAATCCTACAAACCGTGGCTTTCAGCCGTTTAGAGAAGCTGGCTGAAGATGCAACTTTCCAAAAAATATTAGATAAGGTTTTGGCCGAATATCATGAGTCTGTGATAAAGCCTACCTGGTTTGAAAATTTTCATCCGAATTCACCTTTGAAGGTGGCTTATTTTTGTATGGAGTTTGGTCTGAGTGAAGCCCTACCTATCTATTCCGGAGGACTGGGGATCCTGGCTGGAGATTATCTCAAGACCGCCAGTGAATTAGGAGCACCAGTGATAGGAATAGGTATCCTCTACCAGCAGGGCTATTTTCGCC
>DEUU01000458.1:4229-9446 GCA_002362735.1 Dehalococcoidia bacterium UBA3254 | reverse complement strand
CAGCAGGGCTATTTTCGCCAGGTAATTGATGCTCATGGCGACCAACTGGAATATTTTCCTTATAATGATCCCGGCCGTCTCCCTGTGGTTCCTGTCCGTGAATCCAACGGGGAATGGTTGCGGATAGTACTGGATCTACCTGGCAGACAGCTTCTATTACGGGTTTGGGAAGCCCAAATAGGCAATATAAAATTGTATTTAATGGATAGCAACGACCCTTATAATAGCCCGGCTGACCGGGGAATTACCAGTGAACTTTACGGGGGTGGTCCGGAGACACGCTTGCAGCAGGAGATGATACTTGGGATCGGCGGCTGGAGAGTCCTGGAAGCGTTAAACCTGAAGCCAAACGTATGCCATCTAAATGAAGGCCATGCCGCTTTGGCGATAGTGGAGCGGATTCGTTCCTTTATGCAAGCAAGCGGGCAGCCTTTCAGGGTTGCGTTAAATACTACTCGGGCTGGCAATCTTTTTACTACCCATACACCGGTCGAAGCGGGTTTTGACCGCTTTTCTCCAGGGCTTTTGAGTCGTTATCTGGCCCATTATGTCGTTGAGATGGGATTGGATATGATTAGTTTCCTATCCCTCGGTCGCCAAAATCCAGAGGATAAAAAGGAGCCATTTAATATGGCCGAACTGGCTCTACGGGGATCTGGTGCAGTCAATGCAGTAAGCCGTTTGCACGGTGAGGTAAGCCGCCGCATTTTTCAATCTCTCTTCCCTCGCTGGCCACAACAAGGGGTTCCGGTTAGCTATATCACTAATGGCGTTCATATGCCCTCCTGGGATTCACGAGCGGCCGATAAATTGTGGACAGGCGCCTGCGGCAAAGAGCGCTGGCTGGACACTTTGGAAAACATCAAGGCAGATTTTCAAAAGGTGCCTGACCAAATCCTCTGGCAATTGCGCAATGATAAAACCCGGCAATTGATACTTTATGCACGCTGGCGCTTAGCCCAGCAATTAGCCGCTAGCGGAGCACCCAAAACAGAGGTGGAACAATCTTATCAGTTATTATCTCCGGAAATCTTAACTATCGGCTTTGCCCGGCGAATTACAGGTTACAAAAGACCAAATCTGTTATTACGTGACCCGGATCGTTTAATTCGCATTTTGAATCATCCAGAATATCCGGTACAACTGATTATTGCCGGCAAAGCTCATCCTCAGGACATCGAAGGTAAATTAATGATCCAGGCCTGGTCCGATTTTATTCGTCGTCCTGAGGCACGCCAGAGCGTAATATTTGTGGCAGATTACGATATTACTTTAGCGGGACAACTGGTACAAGGAGTGGATGTCTGGATAAATACACCGAGACGTCCCTGGGAGGCCTGCGGTACCAGCGGAATGAAGGTACTGGTGAATGGTGGATTAAACCTTTCGGAGATTGATGGTTGGTGGGCGGAGGCTTTTCAATCTGAGACGGGCTGGGCCATCGGTGATGGCAGAGAGCATGATGCCGACCCCAATTGGGATGCTCAAGAAGCTGAACAGCTCTATTCCGTACTGGAACAGGAGATAGTCCCCTGCTTCTATGACCGCGATCCTTCGGGAATACCACGGTCATGGATATCCCGCATGAGAACCAGCATGGCTGAACTTACCCCTCAGTATAGTACTAATCGGATGCTCCGGGAGTATGTGGAGAGACTCTATCTTCCTGCGCTCCAAAAATATCTGGATCGTATTGATAATAAAAGTCAGAAGGCTATCCTTATCTCCCAATGGCAGGAAAATATTCAAAGGTATTGGTCTGGAGTCCACTTTGGAGTGTTGGAGATTAATTCCGGTCCTGGGTTTCATAATTTTCAAATTCCGGTTCACTTCGGTAATTTGAATCCAGATTTTATCTTGGTTCAGATCTATGCTGACCCAAAAAAGGATGAGGAACCGGAAATCCACCCGATGCTCAGGGGATATAAGCTGGCAGGAATGGAGGAAGGATATCTTTTCCAAATACATATCAATACGCAGCGTCCTTTCAGTCACTATACCCCTAGAATAGTGCCTAATTTTGAAGGAGTGGCCGTTCCTCTGGAGGCCAATCAGATCCTCTGGTATGACATCAGTACCAGTGGTTTTACTATTAAAAATATCAGGGAGTGAAATATGAGAAAAATCGGCATCCTGACCAGTGGTGGAGATGCTCCAGGAATGAATGCGATTATCCGGGCTGTAGTCCGTATGGCTATCACCCATGGAATGGAGGTCACAGGTATAAAGCGAGGATTTACTGGCCTGATAAATTGGGAAACTTCCTTTCTTTCTAGACAAGACGTCTCCAATATTATGGGGCAGGGAGGTAGTATTCTGGAAAGCAGTCGATGTCCAGAGTTTGAAACAATTGAAGGTCGGAAAAAGGCTATTGTTAACCTATCACAAAATGAAATTGAGAAATTAATAATAGTGGGAGGAGATGGGACCTTCCGAGGCGGGACACTACTGGCGGAAGAAGGTAGAATCGGCATTTTGGGAATACCCAGTACTATTGATAATGATGTCTACGGCACGGATTTCACCATCGGCTTTGATACTGCCGTAAGTTGCGCGGTTGAAGCTATCGATCGCATCCGAGATACTGCTCGCACGTTCGAACGAGTTTTCTTTATTGAGGTTATGGGACATCATACAGGATTTATCGCACTTCAAGCTGCTGTTGCCGGTGGAGCCGAAGGATTGGTTATTCCAGAAGTTCCTTTGGATATCGGGGAGCTTTGCTCGAAACTTCAGGAAGGGCGCCAGTTGGGGAAAAAAAGCGCGATAGTGGTAGTAGCCGAAGCCCAAAAACCAGGCTATAGCTTTCAGATTGCTCAGGCGGTAACTCAACGGACTGGATTCGAAACCAGGGTTTGCATTTTAGGCCATTTGCAAAGAGGCGGCCGCCCAACCACGATAGACCGTATTTTGGGGAGTGATTTAGGATCGGCAGCAGTTGAAGCCTTGGTAAATGGTGCCAGGGGTCAAATAGTTGGCCAAGTGGGGCGTAAATTAGTTTATACCTCTCTCAGGGATACCTGGGAGAAGAAAAAGGAATTAAATCCCCGCCTTGAACAACTTATCAATATTTTGTCATAGGCTATTTCTTAATGGCTTTCTGTACTTTCTGTAAGACGTCAGGTGGTACCGGATCCCATCCATGGGTGTTTTTAGCGTGCAGAGCGATCATCTGCATCAGTTCATCCTGGCTATCCGATTTAACTTCGAAATTATCCTTCATCCCGATGTCTTTGCATTTAAAAGACGGCATATCATACCTCCTAATGTATAAAATAAGACCTCTAAATTGATTATAATCTATCCTCAAAAGCTAATGATTATAATGAAAATAGCTAAAGCATAGTGATTTTCCGTGAAAGACAATGAAAATAAAAGAAAACCGGGTTTCTCTTAAACCAACGCTATCTCTTTTCGATGCAACTGCCATAAATGTGGGAGCCATCGTTGGGGCTGGAATATTCGTAGTTACCGGTATTGTGGCCGGGCTGGCTGGCTCGGCTATGTTAGTGTCTCTTGTACTGGCGGCAGTAGTCTCCTTGTTTACCGCTCTTAGCTTTGCGGAGTTATCTGCAAATCTTCCTCAAGAAGGTGGGGCTTATGAATTTGCTTACCATCTGGTCTCTCCATTTACTGGATTTATCGCCGGTTGGATGTGGGTTATTTCTAATACCTTTGTGGGAGCCGCGGTAGCCCTCGGTTTTAGTAGTTATCTGGCAGCTATAATACCCAGATTACCAGTCCAGCCTGTCGCTATAGCTATTACCATTGCGTTAGCTTTCTTGAATATAATCGGGACAAAATCCTCAGCCACCGTTAATAATATCCTGGTGGTAGCTAAAATACTGATATTATTCTTTTTCATTGGCCTGGGTTCTCTGCGTATTAATTATGCCAACCTTAGCCCCTTTGATCCTTTTCATCCTGGGGTTTTGTACGGCGCTTATTTTGTTTTCTTTGCTTTTAGCGGTTTCGCTCGTATCTCATTAATGTCAGCCGAGGTCAAAAACCCTAGAAAGACCGTTCCTCGTTCAATTATTCTGTAGCTGTTGATTTCAACAATTATCTATCTTGGAGTCGGATTTGTGGCTGTCGGACTTGTTGGGCCAGCTAGATTAGGGGGTTCGGCCTCACCTTTAGCTGATGCCAGCCAGGCTATCGGCAACGCTCTGGTTTCTCAGGTGGTAACGATTGGTGGGCTAATTGCCACTGCGAGTGTTTTATTAACCACAATCTTGGGTGTTTCACGTATGAGTTTTGCTATGGCTCAGAATAATGATCTACCGAAGTTATTGGGAAAGATACACCCCAAATTTGATACCCCTTGTCCCGCTATCATAATATCGGGTATCCTGATGATCATCCTGATCTTCGTTTCTAACCTTTCCCAAATTGTGGCCGTAAGCACCCTGTCTTCTCTCATTTATTATGGTATTGGCAATTTCTCCGCATTGAGATTAAAACTAAAAGAAAGAGTATATCCGCAGGTTATTCCGTTGATGGGTATTATCTCCTGTTTTCTTTTCGCAGTTATTGTGATCTTCAAAGCACCGGACGCCTGGATTATCGGCATTATTATTTTGCTTCTAGGTTTCCTCTACTTTAAATATAGAGGAAACAATCCATCATCAAAAAAGTAAGCGGACCTACTTGAAAACGCGTTATCGCCACACTTATTGGTTTTGACTTATTAATCCTTATGGGGAATATCATCTGATAAACATATACAAAGCCCGGTTCAAAATAGAGGCGGGCTTTGTATATATTGGCAGTCGACCTATTTTCAGTACTAATTCACGCTCAAATGTTGCGATTGTACTCCGCACGGACAACTATAAAGGTATTTTTTAGCCTGGGAAACCTCCCTTTAATCAACTGCGACAAAGGCAGGGGAAATTTTAACCCCACCTACGTTATGTATATTTGGCGTATTGACAATCCTTAACCTGGTGGTATAATCAATCTACATCGACCATCTTATAAGTATTCTGAAGCCTGTCCGCGATATCATTCTACTGTTTAACTCATTATTTGAGAACTGGATTATCCATTTAATGACACTATCATGTTCCTAATTTTTGCTGACTTGCCTAATACCTAAAGGAGGTGATGGCGATGTTTACATGATATCAAGTTTGTTATTTGTGTTCCAAAATATCAACAAAAATATATTTATAGGAGAAGAAAAATGAAATATGTCACTTTATGGGAAATGAA
>DEUU01000458.1:0-3933 GCA_002362735.1 Dehalococcoidia bacterium UBA3254 | reverse complement strand
GCGGCAAGATAATGATGAAGTTGATCGAGATGACAAAACAATGGCAAAAAGATACTCCGAGCGGTGAATGGGGATCCTTCCTGGGCGAATTTAAAGGCTATTCGACAGGAGCTAAAAGTGCAGAGGAAATGATGAGAATCAATATGATGTTTAGTCCTTATGTTACCTTTAAAGTTTACCAGGCAATGTCCCTTGATGAAGTTGAGGCAGGAATAAAATCTTTAATGCAACCAAAGTGATACTAACTTCAATCAGCTTGAATCTATCCATCTATTATTCAAGGTTCGGGAGGAATGGGGCACAATTCGCATCATTTTCGTGCCCCTTTTATCACGCCTTTTCAATAATAAAGTCAGAATATCCTATTAAACGGGGTAAACTCCCTGCCCTTTCTCAGAAATATTTTCCAAGGAGTACTCTTTAACACCGCTTTCGGCGAAGAACGGTTGTATGGAGGTCGTTGGCTTGTGTTTAGGTTTATTGTTAAGCGCGAGCAACAAATTGTCGCTTTATGTACTCCTCTTACAAAAGTTGACCCGGATTCAGATACCAAGGATAAACCATTTTTAATCATTTTAAAATTCTATTATTTTATTAATCTATTCGTAACAATTTTTAATTAGAATATATGGACGTAATTGTAGCACGATTCTAATTTATCCCTCCCCAAGCGGCTCCGGCTGGGCTTGCTTCCCCGGAGCCACACTAATTTTAATGCTCTGAGTATAAATTACCCTCTATCTTATCACCGCAGTATTATGTATAATTCGTTTAACCTTACTTAAAAGGAATTTCTTAAACAATGAGTAATTGTCGCAAAGGTTCGATTGCTGTTGTTACAGGAATGCTGATTATGGTAGGATGCTTCATCTGGATTTACTATATTAACTTTTTCGACAAATCTAATCCCTTTTGGCTTTTCGTGGCGATACCCCTGTTCATTATCGGAATAGTTCTTGTAATTTGGGGTTCGGGCAAAAACCCTTAAATTTTTGTTATTAAAGTAACAAATAATACAATGCCAATCTGATAGCGCTCTTTTAATAAAGTCCATTGGCGTCTTACAACCGACTTTTAAATCTCTAGAACTGCTCTATTGGCGGGCTTCAATATCTCTAAAATAACCTCTTGTCAAGCAAATACTAATTCACTTTCAGAAGAAGTTGCAAGCTACAGTTCAGAAATTTACTGACATCTTTGGACACTTATTCCAAACATGGTACTTATTGGCTAATTATCGTACCGTTCCTATATACAAAAAGCTGATTATAATATAAAGTGTATCCTCGAGGTATTAAATTTTCATAATCTTGATGTTAGAGTACACCAGAATGGATAATATTACTTCTAAACCAAAAAATACCATCCGAATATTACATGTAGAAGATTCTGAGGATGATGCTATATTAACCAAGGCAAATTTAAAGCGTCAAGGTTTTGATGTTGAGATTGATCATGTCGACACTATTGAAAGGCTCGAAACTGCTTTAAATGAACCACATTGGGACATTATTATCACCGATTACATGCTGCTGGGATTTACTGCTCTGGACACCTTGCGATTGATACGAGAAAGAGGACTGGAGACGCCCTGCATCGTTGTCTCCGGGAGAATCACTGATGAAACGGCTATGGATGCTGTTAGAGCTGGGGCAGTGGATTATGTCCTGAAAGATAATCTAAAAAGAATAGGAACAACAATTCAAAATGCTCTGAATAATGCTAAACAGAAACGAGAGTTAAAGCAAGCTCAGGAAAAATTAGATCAATATTATGCAGAATTGGAGCAGCAAGTACAAAAACGTACAGCAGAATTAACCCAAACTAACCAGCGCCTAAGGTATGAAATTGAAAAACGCATTAAAGCCGAAGAAGCGTTGATGAAGAGCGAGGAGCGTTTCCGCTCAGTTCTAAATAACTCTTTGGAAGTTATTTATCGGTTTAATATTCAGACGGGTCATTATGAGTACATGAGCCCTGCCATTAGGAGAATGGGTTTTGAACCTGAAGAAATGACTGCAATGACTAACGACGAAGTGCTTTCGCGAGTTCACCCTGATGATTTAGCTAAATTACGGAGGGAACTGGCAAGTTTAGCTGAAAAAGGGGTAGGGTATTCCGAGTACCGTTTCTTGGGCAAAGACGGCATCTACAGGTGGTGGTCTAATCAATTGATTATCACTAATGATGAGAATGGTAAACCGCTCTACAGAGACGGATACGTGAGAGACGTTACAGAGCACAAGAAAGCCGAAGAACTCATGAAAGAAAATGAAGATAAATACCGCAGTATTTTTGACAATATGACAGATAGATTTGCGTTAGGTGAACCAGTCTTTGATGATAAAGGGCAACCTTATGATGTGCGCTATTTAGAAGTTAATAAAGCCTGGGAGCAGGTGACTAAAATACCCAGAAGCCAAGCTTTAGGTAAGACCCATCGTGAGTTATTTTTACACCCGGCTGAAGAGGTAATTGAGAAATTCATCAGAGTAGCTTTGTCTGGACAAACTGACAGTTACGAGTTGTATGTTCCCAATGCTGATATTTGGGTAAGGGGTTATATTTATTCTCCATTTAAAGGCAAGTCCGCGTTAATTATTTCCGATATCACCGAGCGTAAGAAGGCTGAGGAATCACTTAAATGGAGCGAAGCTAACCTCGAACGGGCAGAAGCCGTTGCCTCTTTAGGACATTTCAACATTTCTCTGAAAACTGGCAAGGTAAAGGGTTCAAAGTCCGCCAAATTGATATATGGGTATAATTCTGAGGAAGCAGAACTTTCTGATATAAAGAAATTAACTCTACCGGAATATCGTGTAATTCTCGATGAAGCGATGGATAATCTGATATCCAGTGGAAAACCTTACAATATGGAGTTTAAAATCAAGCGGGAATCAGATGGTAGAATCATAGACATTAACTCCATAGCTGAAATAGACTGCGAAAAACAAATCATCTTCGGCACCGTTCAAGATATTACCGAGCGCAAAAAAACCAAAATTTAAAACATTCGCCTGGCCAAAGAATCAGATGAAAGATACGATGAATTACAGGCTGTTTTAGATAATGTTCCGTTGGCTGTGTGGATTTCTAGAGACCCTGAATGTCGAACGATAACAGGAAATATCTATGCAAATGCTCTTTTTGGGGTCCAGTCCGAAGATAATATATCTAGATGCGCTAACCCTTCTGATTCTACGATTAACTATAAGGTTTACGTCGGTAAGTTTGAATTAGACCCTAATGAATTACCGGCACAAGTCACAGCTGCTACCGGAAAGATAGTCGCCCCTTATGAAATGGATCTTGTATTTAGTAATCGATGCAAAATTACCATGCTTCTGGGGGCAGTTCCACTTCTAGATAAAGATGGTATTGTTCGTGGCTCTGTGGCTGTGGGAACTGACATTACCCCGCTCAAGAAGGTGGAAGAAGCCCTCAGGGAAAGCGAAGAAAAGTATCGATCTCTATTCAGCAACATGGGTGAAGTTTTTGCTCTACATGACATTATACTGGATGCGGACGGAAAACCACTTGACTATCGTTTCCTGGAAATTAACTCTGCCTTTGAAAAGTTAACCGGCTTTTCCCGAGAAAGAATACTTGGTAAAACCGCAAAAGAAATATTACCCGGCATAGATTCTTACTGGATCGAGATTTACTGGAAGGTAGCTTTGACTGGGGAGCCAGTCCATTTTCAAAATTTCTGTCCTGTTTTTAAGAAATGGTTTGAAGCTTATGCATACTCTCCGAGGAAGAACCAGTGTGCTGTAATATTCAACCATATCACCGACCGCAAGAAGGCCGAAGAAGCTATGGCCAGATATAAAGATGAGTTAGAAATCAAAGTAAAAGAGCGGACTCAATCACTGGCAGAAATTGAGGAGAAATACCGTCTGCTTGTAGAAAATGCCAGTGAGGCTGTAGTCG
>DEUU01000386.1 GCA_002362735.1 Dehalococcoidia bacterium UBA3254 | reverse complement strand
GATAACGAGCCTGAACGTTTTCGAAAACAATATCTTCTTTACCATTATGCTGCAAGTCTTTTAATTGTGATCTACAACTCCGGGAAATATTGACTTCTTTAAAACTGACTCCTATAGATTGGCATAACCGTGTCGCGTTATTCCTGGTGCGGCGGGTGGTACCAAAGCCTGGAAGGGTAAAAGCGTGGATATTGGTACGAGGTAAATTCAAAAAGTCCATAGTTTTAACGGCTACCAGCAAAGCTAGAGTAGAATCCAGGCCACCGGAGACGCCGATAGTGATATTTTGCATCCTGGCCCCGGATAACTTCTTTGACAGCGCTCCGACCTGCATAGAAAATATTTCCTGGCACGTTTCAGCTCGTTTACCTGGATCAGCGGGGACAAATGGATGAGGACCGATTTCACGCCAAATCTTGAAGACATTAATATCGCTAATTTCAGTTTCGATGATTCTAAATGATTCGACTCCGTCTGCTGCATGCTGGAAACTGGTAGCCAGACGGCGATCAAACGTCAAACGCTCGAATCCAACGTCAGATATCAATAATTGGGGCTCGCGGCATAAACGTGAAGACTCATCCAGTATAGATCCGTTTTCGGCAATTATGGCATGCCCACCAAAAACAATATCATTAGAAGATTCTCCGATACTACTTGAAACATAACAATAAGAAGCCAAACAGCGGCCAGATTCAGAAGATACCAAAATTCGGCGCCAATCATCTTTGCCCAATACCTCGTTACTGGCTGACAAATTAAACAAGATATTGGCCCCCGCTACAGACTGAAACTCGTGTGGTGAAAACGGAACCCACAGGTCTTCACAAACTTCCACGCCTATGATAGCAGATGAAAAATCTTTTAACTTAAACAGGATATCGGTACCAAAAGGAATGGTCTGTCCGGCTAATATGACGCTATCTACTCTTACATTAGCACCCGAGTTAAACCAGCGTTCGTCATAAAATTCCTTATAAGTCGGGAGGTAAGTTTTAGGAACGATCCCCAGAATACGACCGGAATTAATTATGACAGCACAGTTGAATATTTCTTGTTCTATCGCCAAAGGCGCTCCCATGATCATCACCATCGGATTAACCGTGCTTTCGACAAGTATTTTTCTCAGTCCATCCTCGACTTTATTTAGCAGAGCCTGCTGCTGAACCAGATCGCCTAACGTGTATCCGGTAAGTGCCATTTCCGGAAAACAAAGCACCTGAACTCCTTCCAGTGTCGCTTTTTGCATAAGCCCAATTATGGCTTCAACATTAAAATCGATGTCAGCTACTTTCAAGACCGGAACTGCTGCGGCAATACGCAGATATCCCAGGTCATGGTTAAGGGTTATCTCCCGAGCCAAAAACGGCCTCCTTTTCTTTCAGCAAATTTAATATTCCGGTGTCACTATTGTAGCATATCTATAACCTGGCTTTACACAGGCAATTATTTAAGCAATTCCAATTATAGCTCAGAGAGTGTGTTTCTAGAACTGGAAAAGTAAAAACATTGGATCACTTCTCTTGCTTGTATTTTATCAATAAAGAGGTTTTATCAGAGGAAAGAGGTTATTGACCAGTTAAAGGTTTCTCATCGGAGCTGATTTAAAAGAAAGCAACATCGGAATCAACAGAACCAGAGAGGCAAATCCTCCCGCCGCGGCGATTATAAATGCCCAGAACAACGTCCCTGAAAGATCCGCCACCCAACCTGAAATGATGGGAGCCATGATAGATCCGATACCCATTAAAAAGGTCCACATCCCAATGATACCTCCTGCCGCTCTCTTTGAGAAGAAATCAGAGGCGCAAGCCGCATACATTGCCCAGCAAGCCCCGTAGCCAATTCCATAAATAAAGCATACAGCCATTAACTCTATGCCCTGGCTGTAAGCCATTCCCAGGCAGCCTCCTCCAATCAAAATAGCGCACAAAACCAGAATTCTAATTCTCCCCAATCTATCCGAGATAGGCCCCAATGTCAGTTTCCCGAAAAGTCCTCCGACCCCAATCACTGTCACCAGCAAAGCGGCAGAATCATAGGGATAGGCTAATTCTTGCACTTCATATGTGCTGAGAAAAGTAAAAGGAATGATGATAGTGAATCCGGTCAACAGGTAAGCCAGGCCTATGAGCCAGAATCGTTTATCACGTATGATTGATCGATAATCTGTTCTTCCCTTCAATCCAGGACCCTTCGCGGGAGATAGATTTTCTCTTAACCGAGGATAATCCCGGATTAGCAGATAATTCAATAAAGCCAGGATAAATCCCATTATACCCAGGCTCATCCATCCCATTTTCCATCCGGCATTAGATACGGCTACCGGGACCGCTGCTCCAGCCGCCATGACACCTAGTGCGCTGCCTGCATCAATGAGAGAAAGACTTAAGCCGCGACGCTTATCGTTGATCCATCTTTGTGCCAATGCCATCACCGGGGCCCAGCAAGCGGCACAGCCGATGCCAGCCAGGGTAAAAAATAGGCTGGCCTGGACGACCGATGTCGGGAATTGCATCAGAAAAGTACCCACTCCCATTATTCCCATAAAGAGGGCCAAAAGTAATCTCATATTGTAACGATCGGCCAGGAGCCCCAATATCGGAGAAAGAACAGTATAGGCAATGAAATAAGATGAGTAAATAATTCCAGCCTGAGCTTTAGTAATTTCCAGAGCCGGCAGCATTTCCGGCAAAAGAGTACCATAGCTATATCGGATAGAATAGGCAGCAAAAACCGTGCAGAAGCAGGCAAATAAGACTGCCAGCGCACGTTTGTTCATTTTGATCTCCGCCGAGCGAAATTATTCATTCCCTACATTCAACCTCTTTTAAACATCTGAGTCAATGCCTGAAGATGATGACTTGATCTTAATAATTTCTAAATGATGATCAGGTATTATTTTATTATGACGTGAGTTTTAAAAGATCGCTCTTTTCGCTATAATAGAGTGGAATCGTATAAATAAATCAAAACACGAAATTCAAATTACTAATTAATACAATAGGGGGTTATTCTTTTGCCTAAGAAGAAAATCGAAAAACCGCAGCGCGAAATGACGAAGCGCCAGTTATCACACTGGCAAAAAGAAAGTCGGCTTCAACGCTTTACGATGATAGGCGGCATCATCATCATCCTGGCCATCTTAATTGTTGTCGGCACCGGCCTTTATATGAACAAATACAGACCTTTCCATGAAGTAGTCATAAAGGTCGGGGATACCGAATATACCATGGACTATTATATTAACATGCTGGCTTTTTACGGTACCGCCATGGGAAATCCACAATATATTCAATACATGGCAGACTCGGTAGTGCAGATCATCGAAGAGAATAAAATCCTGCAAGAACAGGCAGCCCTTCTCGATCCTCCAGTGACAGTGAGCGATGATGAGATCGCAAAATATATAAAGGACAATAAACTTACCTCAGATCAGACGCGCAAAGACGCCGTCCACGCCGAGCTTTTAGCCGGAAAATTGAAGGACTATTTCGATAAAAATGCTACTTCGGATACGGTGCCCACCTCCACTGAACAAAGAGTCGTCCTTGCGATGTTTCTGGAGAGTCAGAGCAAGCTAAATGAAGTCCAAACTGCTCTCAATAACGGCGGAGATTTTCATCAGTTAGCTACAGACAACTCCATGGAGACAACTTCCAAAGATAAAGGCGGGGACTTCGGTCCTGTACCGAAAGGGGTATTGCCCAGTATTTTGGGAAACACCGGCGATACGGTCCTTGAAGATAAGGTGTTTGGCTCGGACGTGACCGCAAATTCATTGATTTCAGTCGAAGATAAAAATCAGAGCAAGGATATAGGATACTGGCTACTCGAAGTAACCGAGACAAACAGCAGCACCAATCAGGTGCATCTCAAGGCAATGCTTCTGGGAAGTGATGAACAGGCAAAAGATATCAAAGCCCAGCTGGATTCCGGCGCTGACTTTGTGACTCTGGCCAAAGCCAATTCGCTGGACAGCAGGATCTCCACAAACAGTGGAGATTTCGGATTCATTTCCAAGGGTACCGTTGGATCGGACACTGTAGACGATCTCCTTTTCCCGAGTGACTCTTCGAAAGCTTTACCCTTAAACAAATTCACGGATCCTGTTAGGGACACTACTCAAACTACCAGTGGAGGATACTGGCTGATTAAAGTCACTGAAATTCAATCGGATTCCGTAATCAGCACAGATAACCGCACTATCTTGATAAACAACAAGGTACAGACATGGGAGAATAAGGTTTGGACTGATAACCAAAGCAAAGTACAAACGCTCTTGACCGATGAGCAGAAAGCATATGCAATTCAACAGGCTCTTAACCGGTAATAATAAATCGAGGAAAAGATGGAGAAAAACACCATTGGTGTGGGTTTGTTGGGTTTGGGGGTAATCAGCGGGCAAGTTGCCAAAGTCCTCAGAGACAAAGCGGATATATTAGCCGCACAGATCGGCTGCCCGCTTGAATTAAAGAGAATTAAAGTCTTACCGCAGGATTTGAAACGTCCCCTGGCTACAGAATTCGATCCAATACTCTTTACTCTGGATGAAGATGATTTTTTTAGTACGCCTGGTATTGATATCGTGGTTGAAGCCATCGGTGGAGAACATCCCGCTTTCGAATACCATCAGAAAGCTTTGTCCTCAGGAAAACATGTTGTCACTTCAAATAAAGAAGTAATCGCAAAGCGCGGAACAGAATTGTTCAACATCGCCCAAAAAAATAACGTTAGCATCCGTTATGAAGCCAGTGTAGGCGGAGGAATTCCCCTCATCAGCCCGTTTATGTTTGACCTCGTCGCAAACAGGATACACCGCATCTATGCCATCATTAACGGTACTACGAATTACATCTTAACTCGTATGGCTAAAGAAGGTGCAGATTTTTCTGCAGCCCTTAAGAAAGCACAGGAATTAGGTTATGCAGAAGCTAATCCCATGGACGATGTAGAAGGTATTGATGCCACCTATAAAATAGCGATTCTTTCATCTCTCGGCTTCCATACCCGTGTCCGTCCAGAGGATATTCACCACGAAGGTATATCCAAGTTAAGTAGCCGAGATTTTCGATATGCCCAGGAGCTCGGATTTGCGATTAAACTTCTGGCGATTGCCAAGCAGGATGACAAATGGATCGAGGTGAGAGTCCATCCGGTCTTTATTTCGGAAGATTCACTCTTAGCGAAAGTGGATGGAGTCTACAATGCGATTCTCGTTGAGGGAGACCTGGTGGGCAATGTGCTCTTTTATGGACAGGGAGCCGGACCGAATCCTACCAGTAGCGCCGTCATTGCAGACATAGTATCTGTCGCTCAGGACATCATTCTCTGCTCTGAGACAAGGTTCAAATGGCAATCCGTTCCAAAAGTTATTAAACCCATGGCTGAAGTTGTTTCCCGCTATTACATTCGCATGACAACAACTGATCAGGCGGGGGTCTTAACTCAGATCACTCGTGTCTTAGGGGATCATAACATCAGCATCTCAGCCTGTATTCAGAAAGAAGCTAACTTGGCAAACCAGTCAGCTGAAATTGTAATCATGACTCATCCGGCTAACGAAGCCGCCATGCAAAAAGCCCTTCGCGAGATGGGGGTATTGAACGTAGTAAAAGAGATAAGCAATTTTATCAGGGTTGAGGATTTGTAGAGGTGCATGGCTAAATCCGGGATCCTCTTTAAATACAAAGAACTCTTACCCGTCACGCTCAATACACCAATGTTTAGCCTGGGAGAAGGTGACACTCCTCTTGTTAAGGTTGAAGCCTTAGCCCGTCAGCTTGGTTGCGGTGAACTGTATTTTAAGCTGGAAGGTTGCAACCCAACCGGTTCATTTAAAGACCGCGGCATGGTTATGGCAGTTGCTAAGGCTATCGAAAATGGCAGCAGAACGATCATGTGCGCTTCCACCGGAAATACCAGCGCTTCTGCTGCGGCTTATGCCGCCTACAACGGACTCCGGGCTATTATTATGATACCCCAGGGGAAAATTGCACTGGGAAAACTGGCTCAAGCTATTATCTTTGGGGCTACAATCGTCCAGGTCAAAGGTAATTTCGATGAGGCTCTTAAAGCCGTACGGGTTTTAGCGGATATACACCCGGTCACCATGGTTAATTCGATCAACCCATTCCGTATTGAAGGGCAGAAAACTGCGGCCTTTGAGATAGTGGATTTTCTGCGCGAAGCTCCGGACTATATATCCATTCCGGTTGGGAACGCCGGTAATATTACCGCTTACTGGAAGGGATTTGTTGAGTATCAAAAACTTGGGAAGTCCCGGGTATTACCGAAAATGATGGGTTTCCAGGCTGAAGGTGCTGCACCTTTGGTACGGGGATATCCGATTGAGAACCCTGAAACCATTGCTACTGCCATCCGCATCGGTAACCCGGCTTCATGGACCAGAGCTATTGCGGCACGCGATGAGTCCAATGGCATGATCAATATGGTGAGTGATGAAGAAATTCTATCTGCTCAGCATTTATTAGCAGTAAAAGGCGGTATCTTTGGCGAACCAGCTTCAGCAACATCGCTGGCTGGCTTGATTAAATTGTCTCAGCAGGGAATTAATTTTAGCGGAAAACGCATTGTCTGTATCATTACCGGCAACGGCTTAAAGGACACCGAGATAGTGTTAAGGAACCCGTTTTCCATTATTGAAGTCCCCGCTGAATTAAGTATAATAGAAAAATCCCTCGGTTGGAGATAAAAGGAGAAAGCTCTCTTTTGATTGATGAAACTAAAATAAAAAAAGCTGTGGAATTAATTATTGAAGCCATCGGCGAAGACCCGCAAAGAGCGGGGTTGTTGGAAACACCGCGGCGTGTCGCTGAGATGTATTCAGAACTTTTCGCCGGTATCGGTAAAGACCCAAAAGCAGAATTGAATATCGGTTTCGAGGAAGGCCACCGCGAAATGGTCATCGTCCGCGATATTCCTTTTTACTCTACTTGCGAACATCACCTTCTACCGTTTTACGGTGTAGCCCACGTCGGTTATATACCGAACAAGGACGGACGGGTGGTGGGCGCTTCAAAACTTGCACGAGTGGTGGAAATTGTATCCAAACGGCCTCAACTTCAAGAGAGAATGACCTCGAGTGTTGCCGATGCGATTATGGATGCATTAAAGCCGGATGGCGTCGCTGTTGTAGTCCAGGCAGAACACCTTTGCATGATAATGAGAGGGATTAAAAAACCTGGTAGCGCACTGGTTACCTCTGCCCTGAGAGGAAGTTTCCGTAACCGGACGGAAACTCGTAACGAATTTTTTTGCCTACTTCAAGGCAAATAATAAAATAACCAATTACCAATAACTAATCTCGTCTGGAATTTAAGATTTAATGGGAATTAAAAGCTTAAATTACCACTTCTACGACCTGGTAATTGGTTATTTAGTTAATTCTGATTCTAAAGATTTCAATTTTAGTCAGATGACGGAATAGGCTTGGCTTCCTGTGTTTTCATTGGTTCGCCGCAGCAAATAATGTCGCCAGTGCCGGCTTTAGTACATAATACTTCGGTCCCACATTTTGCACAGCGATATCTTTTTCCTAATTGATTAGCCACGTAAACTCGCCTCCTTCACTCACTTTCAATTAACTATTTTTTGAGTTCCATGGGCTGACTGCAACATTGAACAGTACCGCCGCCACCTTTGGTAACGATAAATTCTGATCCACATTTCGTGCAGCGATATCTCTTCCCTACCGTATTTGCCATTCTAATATCCTCCTTACAATTTCAGAACTCAGGATTTCAGATGCTACCTTAATTATAAAAACTATCGGGGGTACTGTCAAAGCATTATACGATCACCCATTTAACTACCTTATTTACATAGATATAAAGTTCGATTATAATTTTCTCAAGCCTTCAGTATATGGTTACTGCCTGATAAAGAGTGAATAGTGAAAGAGGAAAAACTTAACCCGATTTCTCAACCTAATGAGACATCAGAAAAAACTCCCCGGAAGAATTCCGAGGCGCGCCATCTGGAAGGGGAAACCATCCGTAAAATGCTTAATGACCTTCAAACCCGACAGGTTGAGCTTGAAATTCAGAAAGCAGAACTTAACCGCGTCCACGAAGAGCTTAATGTTGCCAAAAGCAGAGTCGAAGAAATTAACCACTACCATATCGCCGTAGACAATTTATCTCCAGATGCCATCATATCCGTAGACAAGAACCTCAATTTTGTAAGCTGGAATAAAGCGGCAGAGACCATGTTTGGCTGGAAAGCGGAAGAAATTATCGGCAGCCTCATGACACCTGAAATTCATTCTAAAGTTCTGAAAACTCTTTCCAGAGAAGAAGTAATGGCCTCCTTGGCCAAAAATGGCTCTTGGACCGGCAAAGAGACCAGTTTAAAGAAAGATAACTCTCAAATTGACACCCTCTTGTCTCTTGGCATTATCTGGGATAATCTTGGCAATTTTAATGGCATCGTGGCGATACATCATGCCATTAATAACTCTTTGATAAAAAGCGTTATCCAGTCCGATGATGAAATTAACCATAAAGTAGAAGAGAAAACCGAAGATTTGCTTAAAGCTAACCGGATGCTACAACAAGAACTGGAAATACACAAGCAATCAGCACTTTTAGCGAAAGAGTCAGAAGGGAAAAACAGAGACCTGGTAGATAACATCAAGCTGGGTATCTTTCGATGCACTCCGGGAATTAAGGGAAAATTCCTCGAGATAAATAAGGCTATGGAAGAAATAACCGGCTATCCGCGTGAAGCGTTGCTACAGATGGATGTCTGTGATTTATTTAATGAAGAACAGGGGAATGACCAATTCGTTAATGAGGTAAATATCACGGATTGGAAGGTTACTCGAGAACTGGCGTTGAAGCGAAGGGACGGCAATCCGAGAACAGTTGCCGAGACTGTGGTGGCAATCAGGTTCGATTCCGGGGCTATCCGGTATTTCGATGGGATTCTGGAAGATATCACAGAACGGAAACAAGCTCAGCTACAATTGCAGCAAAGTTTACAAAGGCTGCAAAAAACCATTAAAGAGATAATCCAGGCCATGGCTTATATCGGTGAGGTAAGGGATCCCTATACCGCCGGTCATCAGAGACGCGTGGCGCAACTGAGCTTTGAGATAGCTAAAATGATGGGATTACAAGATCAGGAATATGAAGGGTTAACTATGGCAGCTTTCGTCCATGACATCGGCAAAATACTGGTTCCGGCAGATATTTTGAGCAAACCCGGGAAGTTAACCAAACCGGAATTCGATATGCTCAAAGACCACACCCGGATTGGATACGAGATTCTTAAAACTATTGAGTTTCCATGGCCTATCGCTAAAATTGTGTTGCAGCATCATGAAAGGGAGAATGGCTCCGGTTACCCAGCCGGACTCACGGGAGACCAGATTATCATCGAAGCAAAAATTCTGGCTGTAGCAGACGTGGTAGAAGCAATGTCTTCGCATCGGCCTTACAGACCCGCCCTGGGTGTCGATAAGGCTCTGGAAGAAATCAATCAAAACCGGGGAACTCTATACGACACCCATGTGGTAGATGCCTGTGTAAAACTTTTTACAGATAAAGGTTTCAACCTGAATTAAATTCCCTTTAACCCTCTATCAGGGAGAATATTTTAATATCTTTCAATTTTTCCCTTCCCTTTAGTGCCTTAAGCTCCATCAGAAAAGTCACGCCCACAACTTCACCTTTAACTTCTCTTACCAGGGAAATTGCCGCCGCCGCGGTCCCTCCGGTTGCCAGAACGTCGTCAACGATTAATACTTTTTGGCCGGGCTCGATGGCATCCTGGTGCATTTCCAGGCAATCCTGACCGTATTCCAGATCATATGTTTTGCGGAAGACCTTCCAGGGTAATTTACCTTTTTTTCTAAGGGGAATTACACCACAACCCATTTTATAAGCCAATGCCGCACCGATCAGGAATCCTCGCGCATCGATACAGGTTACCAGGTCGATATGGTTTTGGTCGAAATGGGAAGCCATCTCATCTATCGCGCTCTTAAAAATAACGCCATTTTTTAAAAGAGTAGTAATGTCTTTAAAAATAATCCCTTTTTTCGGAAAGTCCGGTATGTCACGGCAATACTTGCTATAATCTTCGTGCTGGGGCTTGATCATCTTTTCTTCAGGTTTGTTCATAGACATCTATCTTCTCCCTAATTCATGCTCACCAGAAACAAGAAATTCAATTTTGTCCCTTCGCAAGACCTGCTTGTAACTAATTTAACAATTAAGCAGGAGAAGTTCAAGACAAAACCTTAGCTCTGCCTTGGGGATGGTTCTTTTCTGAAACCGGGGGCTGATTAGCCTGGGCGATATCTTTCAATGTTTCTCTTTGAATTCGAGAAAAGCCTTTGTCCATCTTACCTTGGTCCAGAAATTTCTGTACGCCATACATATCACCGAGACAAATAGTGCGCAGGTTGGACGCCAGGGCAAAAGCCTTCCCTGAAGTGTAAAATATCTGCCCGCACTCTGACCATTGTTCCGAACGTTTTTTAATAATCACCGGAGGTTCTGGCACGGTTTTTTCTATTACTTGGTCCGTCTTGACCGCAGCCCTCTTTTTGGAAATGACAAAAACTTTGCCTGCCCCAGCTCGACCGGCAATTTTTATATTTGGATCAATGGTCCTCTTTCGAACAAATACTTTTGCATTTCTATCGAGAGGAGAACATTTCCTAATCAAAACTCGCGGTTGCTTTTTTTCAGGTAATAAGTTTTTTGCAGGCTGCTTCAATATTTTCTTAAAATTCGGAATTTTGAAGGAAGCCGCAGACTTTGAGACTACTATTACCTTTTCCCCTTGATCCTTCTGCGTGATAGTCAGGGATTTTTCCTTTTTCCCCGGTTTAGCTTGGTGAGATTTAGCGGAAATAACGATTACTCGGTGATGGTTATTATTTCCGTTATTCACTTCCAGAAGCTTAATTTTCTTTAAAATAACGAATACTCTGGCTTTCCGAACTTTCACCATCTTTCCCACTGGATTTCGTCGATTATGAATAATTATCGCCTTTTTTTCCCCCATCAAGGCAATTTTACAACAAACAGTACAATTGTTCTAGTGATGTTTTATAATACCAATCCTCTTCAAGCATTTCTCAATTAACTCGACGCAGCTGCTAAACTATTGGTTCGCCAAAAGCCAGGGACCCGCCATCTACCACCAAGGTAGCGCCTGTAGCGAAACTGGAATCATCCGAAACGAAGAAGAGCACAGCCTTAGCAACTTCCTCAGGTAGTCCGACTCTTCCCATTGGAATGCGTCTTATGAAATCGTTTAGAGTCCCTTTCCGATCTTTGACGCTACTTTCGAGCATGGGAGTCATAATAGCCCCGGGAGCAACACAATTTACTCGAATATTGTATTTAGCCCATTCCACGGCAAGAACCCGGGTCATATTAATAACCCCAGCTTTAGATGGACCATAGCCGATGCAAGTTGGAGAACCTTCGATGCCTCCGATTGAAGCAATATTGCAAATACGGCCTCCGCCATTTTCAATCATCCATTTCCCAGCTTTCTGGCTGCACAAAAATCCGCTTCGTAGATTTGTTTTCAAGATAGAATCAAACAAATCTATTGTCATATCTACAGCCATGACCCCGTGTCCTATTCCTGCATTATTCACCAGGATATTGATACCTCCGAGCTCATGGATAACCCTGTCTATCATCGTATTTACTTCTGCCTGCTCAGAGACATCAGCCTTAATCGCAACAGCTTTTCTGCCAGTTAGTCTGATGTCGGAAGCAGTCCTTTCAACTTCGGCAAAATTGATGTCACTCACCGCAACGTCCGCTCCTTCCCGGGCAAATAGCAAAGCTGTTGCTTTTCCCATACCCCTACCTGCCCCGGTAATTAAAGCGACCTTTCCTTCCAGTTTCATGGAATCTCCTTAATGTAAATTTTGTTTAATTGGATCATTTGATCATGTAGATAACGATGTCTCCTACATTGGTTCCAGTATTGCCGGTTATGATAAGAGCGTTTCCTGTTTTTGCCAGTAAAGTATTACTATCGAAACTACTAATATAACCCTGAGGGTCAATATTTTTGCTGGTCAGTCTCTCTAAAGAATGGCTATCAATAACGGCTCCCGCCACATCAGGCAGGAAGTCTGAACCATCCGTGCCCACACTGGCTACAACCCACTCTCGCTTCAGGTCTTTCATGGCCATCAAAGACACGGCCGCAAAATGCTGATTCCGCCCTCCCTTTCCTGAAGATCGAGGCAACCGCAGTGTGGTTTCTCCCCCCAGGAGAAATAGATCATAATCGCCCGTAATCGTATTTATCACCTGTCCAGCCCTCTCCCACGCCACATCCGAAGTGTTCCCTTTTTGCTCGGCGGTGATGATGCAGGGACGATAGCCTGTATCATGGGCTTTTCGAGCCATCGCCTCCAGCGCCAGCATATTATCTCCAATAATGTAATTGTGGCAGTTATTGAGTATTTTAGGTGTTTCTTCAACAAGCCCGAGGCAGCCTTTTCGCAAATACTCAACAACAGTTGTAGGACTTTCTGCGAGAAGATGATACTTTTCCAGCACTCGAAAGGCCTCGCTGAAAATCGATCGGTCCGGAACTGTAGGACCGGAGGCAATGCTGCTTAGATCATTTCCAACTACATCTGACAATATCAAGGATACAACCGTTGCTGGTGAGAAATATAATCCTAACCTTCCACCTTTTACTTGAGAAAGATGCTTTCGAACAATATTTATTTCATTTATTTCCGCCCCGCTGTTCAATAATAATCTTGTCATGTCCTGCTTATCCCGAAGATTCACTCCATCTACAGGATAAGGTATTAATGCTGAACCGCCTCCGGAAATTAAACATAATACCAAGTCGTCCTTACCAATAGAATAATGATCTTTCAGGGCAAGCATGGATTTAACGCCATTAACGCCATCTTCATCCGGAAAAGGATGGCCGGACGTAACGATCTTAATGGTATGTCCTTTGAAAGTGTTATCTTTGCAATTGATTATGCCGTCACTGATTGTTTCTGATCCTAATATTTCTTCTAGAGTCTGGGCCATCAACCCGGAAGCTTTCCCGCCACCGATAACGAAAATCCGGCCTTTAGCCACTGGAAAAACATCTGCGTTAATAAACAAGTTCTTATTTGATCGATCATATTTTAACGCGGATTTAAGTACTTCCGAAGGAAGAACGCGGGAGATTCCGGCTTCAATGATATCGAGTATGTCCTTCCGGGCGGGTGTCAGAGCCAGTTCATCCCTATTTATTATTATCGCAGGTTTCATTAAATTCCCTTAAAGTTTGGTAAAACCAGAGGACCTTCAGGAATGACAGCGATCATGGATTCTCTTCCCAATATCTCCAAAGCTTTATGTAAAGCTAATTCAACAGTTTTAAATGGGGTAATCATCATCTCTTTAACCCCTTGATCGTGGAGTTCAGATACCAGGTAAATCTGATTTGCTAACTGTACGCGAGCTAAAATCTGATTCTGCCATTGAACTTCAGGAGATGCTCTTCCTTTTATCTTCTCTAAAACAGATTCGGGTGAATTACAAAATGCATGCAATGTACGGAACGTCTCTGGCCCAACTCCGGAGCTGCAAGCCGCCGCCACGATAATTATTCCGCCAATACGAGTGATGCGGGAAGCATTTTCAATGCCCTTGCACGTCTGATACAAGTTCAGATCCAGGGGAGCCCCGCTGTTAGTAGTAATAACGATATCGAACTTATGATCAACTTTGACACCGGCGACTCTTTTTTCCAGCTCACAGCCCTTTTCGTGAGCTTTAATCGGATCGCCCGCCACAACATGAGAAATCTCATGCTTCTCATTCATAAGAACGTTAAGGATAAAATTGAGTTTAGCCATTCTTGATTGTTCGACCATATCTTCATGAATTGGATTTCCTTCGAGAATACCTGCTCTGGAGTCAGGATGGTCTATCATTTTAAAACTATGGTTCGCCCGGATTGTCTCTAAACTGGCAACCCCGGGCGTAATACTTTTGCGTCCTCCGGAAAAACCGGCAAAAAAGTGAGGTTCGATAAATCCCGTACTGATACGGAAATCGGATTCAATAACACAGCGATTTATCTCAACAGGAAGACCTCTCGAAGTAACACCGATCCTGACCGTGTCCTTAATATCATGGTTTATTACACGATATCTATCTACAATCTGGTGGCCCAATTTTTTAACCATTTCATCACGGCTCAGGAGATTATGTAAGCCGAGTGCAATTATAATCGTTATATTCTCTGATGAAGTTTTGTCCTCAATTTCAGTTAATAAAGGGGGTAGCAAGATATCATCCGGACAAGCCCGTGTATTATCTGTGACAATAATAGCCACTTTGTCGCCCTTGTTTAAACGCTCCTTCAAGGGGAGACTTCCGATAGGAAATTTTAAGCTTCTGGTAATCACGGTTGCCAGGTCCTTGACTCCATCAAAATGCCGGCTTTTTAATAAAGCGATTTTTATTCCGGGAGGAAACTTGATTTTAAGATCTCCGTTCCCGTAAGGAAGATTACATTCTCCAATCATATTTGATTAACATTCTCCCCTGTCTAATTTCGTTTTTATCCAATTAGTTTTTTCATTTCAAACCCGAATTAATTTCCGAGCTGTTATCTCACTTAATTGGCTAAATAGAATCGGAACAGGAATCTCTTCAGGCATAAAATTGCAAAAAGTGTATAATAAGTTTACTATTAGCGTAGAAGATTTAAAAAATGCTACAGTTCTTTGAGTACAATATTAATATACACTGCCTTATCATGGAAATCTATCCGCATTTTATATCGTTAGCCACTGATCTTCCTGGAGATTTTCTAAACCCTTTTGTTTTAAAAAAGGATACTAATTTTGATTAATATTACTTCCTTACTGGGTATTATTCCAGCCTATTGAAAAGGAGAGCCTGATGCAGAAAACAAAAGAA
>DEUU01000037.1:5312-5805 GCA_002362735.1 Dehalococcoidia bacterium UBA3254 | reverse complement strand
ATATCCCGTTCATTCTGCTCCAGCCACTGGGATTCTTGCTGTTCTTTATCGGTAGCTGCGCCGAGATCAGCCGCAGCCCGTTTGATCTCCTCGAAGCGGACCAGGAGATTGTCGCTGGACATCATACGGAATATTCCGGAATGAAATTTATCCTTTTTTATCTGGTAGAATATGCCGAAGCCCTGGCTCTGTCTGCTGTCATAGCTACGGTTTTTTTGAGCGGCTGGAAGGGTCCAGTGCTGCCGCCCTGGCTGTGGTTTTTATTAAAAACGATCATAGTTTATTTCGTCTTAATCTGGACGCGTGCCACGCTGCCGCGCGTCAGGATCGATCAGTTGATGGCCCTGGCCTGGAAATTTCTATTCCCTCTTTCTCTGATTAACCTGGTAATTACCGGCATTGAAGTTCTGGCATGGCCGCAAAGTTTGCCCTGGGTAGTGGTACCTGTTAACATTGCAATCACGGTTGTGCTGGTACTGGCCTGGTCCAGACT
>DEUU01000037.1:0-5033 GCA_002362735.1 Dehalococcoidia bacterium UBA3254 | reverse complement strand
GGGTGGGGAAAAGTTGAAACTGGAAAAATCCGGGATAGGTATTGTTAAAGGACTGGCGCTTACACTGAAACATCTGTTTCGCCGTCCTGTAACCTTGCAATATCCTGAACAAAAATTAAATACTTCCAGGCGCATTCGCGGAAATGAGCTGGTCTGGAATGACGCAAAATGTACGGTCTGTACGAGTTGTGCCAAAGCCTGTCCTCAGGGAGCAATTAGAATGGTTACCTCGATTGCACCAGATAACCCGAATAAAGCCGCCATTACCAAAATTGAAGTGGATACCGGATACTGTATTTTTTGCGGGCTATGTGTGGAAGCCTGTCCTTATAACGCTTTATTCATGGGTGCGGCTTATGAGCGTTCGAAATACCGTCGTCAGGATCTGGTACAATCTAATGCCCAGTTGCTGAATTCTCCAGAGAGACGGCCCAGTGCTTTTATGCATCCTGAAATGGAAAACGATTTACCGAAACAGACCCTGTTAGTAGATAAGATACATGAGTAGGAGATAAATGGCCTTAACCGTGGCTTTCTGGATTTTGGCGGTTATTGTCGTGGTGGCGGCTCTCGGCGTTATCGTACAGAAGAACGTCTTCAGAGCGGCTTTGTCTCTGATTCTCTGCCTGGTAGCTATTGCCGGAATCTTTATTACTTTAAGTGCAGACTTCCTGGCAGCAGCGCAAATTCTGGTCTATGTTGGGGCTATCTCTGTAGTCATCATCCTGGCGATAATGTTAACGCGTGAATTCACCCAGGGCAATCCTTCGAATCGGCTGAGGATTCCGGCGCTGATTATTTCAACCTGTATTTTCGGTTTAATTACCTTCGCCGTGGTGAAAACACACTGGCAGGTAACGACTGTACCGCCGCAGGCTCCCACCACTCTGGCTCTGGCTGAACAAATATTTGGTCAGAATGGATTTATTTTACCTCTGGAAATTGCAGCCGTCTTGATTCTGGCCGTAATTCTGGGGGCTATCGTGATAGCGAGGGATAAGTAGGTATGACCATCGGCTTAACTCATTTTCTAATCCTGGCCGGGCTGCTGTTCTCGATTGGTTTGTACGGCGCTTTAACCAAACGTAACGCTATCGTAATTTTGATATCGATTGAATTAATGTTGAATGCAGCGAACATTGCATTAGTGGCGTTTTCCCGTTATATCACTCCGGTCGCGTTGACCGGGCAGGTCTTCACGATTTTTGTGATCGTGGTCGCTGCGGTGGAAGTTGCCGTTGGCCTCGCGATTATCATTTCGATCTACCGTAACCGCGAAACCATTGATACCCATAAAATAAACCTGATGAAATGGTGATGGAATAAATTCCAAAAAATTTGTTTGAGATTTAATAGCAATGTGGACTGAGGTTAAGAAAGCGCCTAATTTGATGATGGCGGAAATGTGGAAGGAAGCCTTCGAAGCCGAGGGAATTCCCACCCACATATTGCCTGTGACCGGTGAAGCGCCGGGTCGTGAACTGGTGGCTTACCGGATACTGGTACCTGAAGACAAGAGACATTTGATAGAGGAGATTCTTAAAACAGAGTGATGCCGCACCAACTAATCTGGTGGATCTTTTTTCTGCCCTTAATATCGTTCACGGTGATTGCGCTTTTTATCCGGCCTTTTGTTAAACCGGGGTATAGAATTGCCGGTTATCTTACTATTGCCGCTCTGGCGGGTTCTCTGGCTTTGTCTGTCTGGACTCTTCTGACCGTCATGGGGCAGCCCAATCACGAGATAGCCGTCCCGGATGTTAGCTGGTTAGTATTCAGCAATTTTTCATTTCAAGTTGGCATCCTCATGGACTCATTGACCTCTATTATGCTGGTGGTAGTCACTTCAGTCAGCTTGATGGTGCAAATTTATTCTCTGGACTATATGAAGAGCGATCCGGGATACCATCGCTATTTTGCATGGATGTCATTGTTCACCGCTTCCATGCTGGGTCTTGTTCTGGCTAACAGTCTTTTGATGATGTATGTGTTCTGGGAAATGGTAGGCCTGTGCTCTTATCTCCTGATCGGGTTCTGGTTTCAGCGTCCATCTGCGGCGAATGCTGCCAAGAAAGCTTTTCTGGTAACGCGTCTGGGCGATTTTGGTTTCCTGACTGCAATACTGATACTATATACCAGTACCGGCACCTTCGATATTGTTCAGCTCCGCAATCTTGCCATTGCCGGGACCCTGGCTGGAGCAACTTTAACCTGGGCGGCGCTGGGTATTTTTGCGGGAGCCGCGGGAAAATCGGCCCAATTCCCGCTCCATACCTGGCTGCCGGACGCCATGGAAGGTCCCACCCCCGTCAGCGCCTTGATTCATGCGGCGACGATGGTCGCCGCCGGCGTCTTTTTGGTCGCTCGAATGTTTCCCTTGTTCGAATATTCTACGGCTGCTTTAAATACGGTTGCGGTGATAGGGGGTTTTACCGCTATTTTTGCCGCCTCCATGGGCCTCGTGGCGATTGATATTAAACGGGTGCTTGCCTACTCTACCATCAGCCAGCTGGGTTATATGATGCTAGGTCTGGCTACAGGCGGAATCGCCATAGGTATTTTTCACCTCTTCAATCACGCCTTTTTTAAAGCGCTTTTATTCCTCGGCGCCGGCAGCGTAAACCATGCTACCGGAACGTTCGATATGCGGGAAATGGGCGGTCTGCGTAAGATTATGCCCTGGACTTTTGCTCTTTTTGTCGTCGGATCCTTGAGCCTGGCAGGAATCTGGCCGCTGGCAGGTTTCTGGAGTAAAGATGAAGTTCTGGCTTCAGCTCTAACCCGGCAGCCGGCCCTTTTTGTTCTCGCTTTAATCACGGTATTTATGACCGCCTTCTATATGTTCCGCGTAATCTTCCTCACTTTCGGCGGTGAATCCCGCGCGGTGAACGGGCATGCCCACCTAAGCATCCATAACCATGCTCATGAGTCTTCGAAGGTGATGATTATTCCAATGCTGATTTTAGGTATCCTGGCAGTGGTGTCAGGACTCTGGAATGTGAATGGTCAATTCAGCGCTTTTTTAGGCGAGGCGGTGGTTCCTCAGAGCTTCGTTTCCAGTTTTTTTGGCGTCTTTACCAGCCTTTTAACATGGGTCGCTCTGGCCATGGCTGGACTGGGGATATTTCTGGCTTATGCAATGTATAGCGCGAAATGGATATCTGCGGAAAAAACCGGTCAGATTTTTAAACCTTTCTTTAATATTTTCTATAATAAATACTGGTTGGACGCGCTTTATGAAAAGTTTATTGTGGGTGTTGTCTTGCTGGGAGGTATTTTCGCAAGATTCCACTGGTTTGATAACAGTGTGGTAGATGGCGCCGCCAATGGAGTGGCAGATTCTACTATCGTCAGCGGGAGAGGCATCCGTCACGTTCAGACAGGCCAGCTCCAGCTCTATGCTCTGACTATCGGAATTGGACTGGTGATCATTATTATTTGCATTTTTGTTTTTGGGAGATAGGGAAACTTGGCTTATTTAACCGCTATTATCTTTTTCCCGGTCGTCGGTGCAATATTGATTGCTCTTACTCCCCGTCTATCAGAGTGGGCAATCAAACGGATCGCAGCGGTTATTGCTTTTATTCCGCTGGCGCTTTCCATATATCTGTTCATCATTTTTGACCGTTCCTCAGGCTATATCGGAAAGATGCAGTTTGAGGCTAATATACCGTGGATACCTGCCATCAACGCTTTCTATCACATCGGAGTGGATGGCATCAGTTTGCCGCTGGTCCTCTTAACGACGATTCTGGGTTTCCTGGTAGTTATTATGTCCTGGAAAATTGATTTCAGAATAAGAGAACATCTCATCTGGCTTCTTCTTCTTGAGACCAGTATTCTGGGTGTATTTGCTTCCCTGGATTTCCTCCTGTTTTTCCTGTTCTGGGAAATTGAAATCGTTCCGATGTATTTTCTGATTTCCATCTGGGGGACCGGCCGCCGGGAGTATTCTGCAATTAAGTACGTTATTTTTACCCTGTTCGGCAGTGCATTCATGCTGGCCGGTATCCTGGCTCTTTACTTCACCACCGGCAGCTTGAATATGATCGAAATAGCACAAAAGATAGGTTCTATCTCTTCGGTGATACCTCTGACCGCTATCTTTTTCTTTATCATGATCGGGTTTGCCGTAAAACTGCCGGTCTTCCCTTTGCACACCTGGCTGCCGGATGCTCATACGGATGCCTCCACCGGAGTCAGCGTGGTCCTCGCCGGCGCTTTGTTGAAGATGGGGGGATACGGTATTATCCGCATCGGCGTTGGTATCTTTCCCGGTGAGGCGAAGACTTTTGCACCGCTGTTCATTGGATTAGCGGTGGTTGGAATTCTTTACGGAGCGGCAGTTACGCTGCGGCAAACTGATTTAAAGCGGCTGATTGCTTACAGCAGCATCAGCCACATGGGGTATGTATTACTGGGAATTTTTGCTTTAACCCAGGTCAGCCTGGTAGGTGCCAGCTTACAGATGTTCAGCCACGGCCTGGCTACCGGACTCCTGTTCGGCGTGACCGGGATTGTCATGCATAATGCCGAAGAGCGTGATTTGCGCAAATTAGGGGGTCTGGCGAAACAAATTCCCGTTCTGGCAGTGATCTTTTCTCTGGCCGGTCTGGCTTCTCTGGGTTTGCCTTTGACCAGTGGGTTTGCCGCAGAGTTCCTGGTGTTTGTGGGCAGTTTTTCTTCTTCCATCATGCCCGGAATGCAGGTCTTTACTTTGCTGGCGGTTTTCGGCGTCGTCCTTGCCGCCGGATATATTTTGTGGATGGTACAGAGAACTTTCTTCGGAGCGGCATTGGAAAAATTCAACGGAACGAAGGATGCCGATAAAACCGAAATGTTCTGTATTTTCACTTTCGCGGCTTTAATTCTGTTAGTAGGAATTTATCCGTCTATCCTGACCAATGTAATTGATGCGGGAGTAACGCCGTTAATAAATTTATTGTCTCCATGAAGCAAGACGTAAAATTGTATTAATAAGGAGTCTGTTCCTTGAATTTTGCCCTGTTTACCCCTGAAATAAGCCTGGTCGG
>DEUU01000352.1 GCA_002362735.1 Dehalococcoidia bacterium UBA3254 | reverse complement strand
TTTTGGTGGGTAACAAGCACAATATTTTACTGGGAATTGCCGTTTTGGCTTGCGTAGTGATAATTCTGGTAGCTACGCCTGGCTCATTCTTGTCACCTGTTACCTTTATTGATAGCGAGCTCTATCAGTCCTCCGACGATAAAGTGCCGGTGCGAACGAATACGGACTTCGGAAACGCGGCAGCATTGGCTTTGTTACCCTACGAAATCGGCCAATGGGATGGGTATGATTACGACACTACTGAATACATTGAAAGCCTCGGTGCAGATCTAGTATTGTTAAGAGGTTATTTGCCTGACACGTCTGGCGATGAGCTATTCCTTACTATCAACCAGGCTAAAACTGAATCCAGTATTCACGACCCGCCCTATTGTTACCGGGCTGAGGGATATGAGATCGAAGAAGAAAGCGAAGAGAGGGTGACTGTAACCGATGCCAGGTGGGTTAAAGGATCCACGGCTGTATCACTACCCGTGAAAAAGTTAGTTGCCCTCAAAACATCTTCAGAAGGTAAGGTATTGGACCGCCGGGTGGCCCTTTATTGTTATGTCAAGGGTAACCAGTTCTATTCAGATACCGTTACTATGATAAAAACTGAAACTCTGGCTCCTCTAGATGGTTCTAGTGAAGACTCTGTCAGTGAACTACAGGCATTTTTAGCTCAGGCTGTGCCTTTGATGTTTTCTCCCAACCAGTCAAATAGTCAATGGAGGCCTTTAGCCTTAACTCTCACAGAATGGGGTATAGGGGGATGGATAATTCTTGCTGTGCTGATTATTATCCCCATGGGCATTATCCTGTATCCGATAATAAGACGGAGAAATATATAATGTCCGATATCGACGTGCAAAATAGTGAACAAACTCAGACCCGGAACTTAAAGGCCGTCATTTTTACCGTGTTGGTGGCACTGGTTCTCGCCTTGATCTACTGGCCCACCTTACGTTGGCTCGTCAACTCCTGGTTATCCAGTGATTATTTTAGCCATGGTTTTCTCGTACCGGTGGTATCCGCTGTGATTATTTGGACCAAACGAGAGCATTTCCGGAAAAGAGAAGGTTCATTGTGGGGAATTTCCTGGTTATTGGCAGGGATCGGACTTTATGTAGTAAACCTGATCTTAGAGATCAAGGTCTGCGGTGCTCTCTCGCTGTTGTGTGTGATAATCGCCCTGGGATGGTTAATATGGGGCTGGCGTTGTGTTCGTGCTCTGGTGTTCCCTTTAGCTTTCCTACTTTTTTTGATCCCATTTCCCTTTGTATCAGGCTTAGCCTATTATCTCCAGGCTTTCTCAGTATTCGCTTCCACCGGTCTTCTTGGGGTTTTTGGTTTGCCTATCAACTCTACCGGTGGGGAAATATTTCTGGGAAACCTGGTTTTCTCAGTAGGTTTACCCTGTAGCGGTATAGATTCCCTAATTGCATTGCTAGCCTTGGCTACGGTTTTTAGCTATCTTCTCCAGGGACCGTTTTATCGCCGGGTAGCGCTGGTTATTCTGGCAATTCCTATTGCTTTGGGGACAAATATTTTAAGAATCATGTCCATAATTGTGTTGGCCTATTTCTATGATTTCGAAACAGCTATAGGCTGGTACCATGATATAGCCAGCCCTATATTTTTCTTACTGGCTTTCCTGTTGATCGCCCTGGCTGCGTGGATCATGAAGTTGCACTTCAATTATGGATTGTTCCAGAGAAAGGGAAAAATCTCATGACAAGCATGGGAAACAAATTAGAATATACTGATCTGAAAAGCGATGCTGGCGAAAAAACCGGAGTAGCCCTGTTAAGTGTAATCTATCTCTTCACATTTGGTGCAGCTGAATACATAACTTATTTTGTGAACGTAACCTCCGGTATCATCTTTCACTTTATAATTCTCTTAAGTCTTTTCGTTTGCAGTTCGGCTATTAAAACTTCGGGTAAGCCGAGATTCTGGCTGGCTTTAGGATTGGTACCTTTCATGCGGATTGCCAGCTTAGTTATGCCTACAAATGATACTTCTGAAATCTTCTGGTACATCCTGACTGCTATCCCCGTATCTGCCGCCATCATAGCCTTGGTGCGTAACCTTAAAATAAGCACCGAAGATATAGGACTTGATTTCAGGAAACCTGTAATCCAAATCCTGGTAGCATTGAATGGCCTGGGACTGGGTTTTATCGATTATCTTTTCTTGAAACCCGATGCTTTAAATAACCAACTTACGATAACGATGACGCTATTTCCCGCACTGATTTTGCTGGTATTTACCGGATTTATGGAAGAGATAGCTTTCCGAGGTGTATTGCAGCATGAGGCCAGCAAGCTAGGAACCTGGGGTTGGGTTTTCGTAGCTTCTATTTACACAGTGATGCAAATAGGACAAGGCTCACCCTGGCATAGCTTATTAACTCTAGGGATTGCTCTCTTCTTTGGATGGATAGTTAAGAAAACGGGTTCGATTTGGGGAGTTAGCTTGGCGCACGGGCTATTGAACATCGGATTATTTCTGGTATTCCCTCATCTCTTTTAGCCGGCAATTATCTTGGCGATACCAAATATCGTAAAATAAAAGACGATGATAAGAAATGGAACAATAAAAATTGAGATTCCAAAGCTCAATTGTGATAAAACCGGTTTAACTTTTATGTCAGTCAAATACTCAATAAGTAACATAATAATAATACACGCCGAAGCTACTCCAGCGAGAGAAATGGAGAGAATTTGAGGCGAAACAATTGTTATTAGCACAACAGTCTCCTATGTTGTTTTCACCATAACATAACCAAATGGAGTAGTCAAATGAAATTCATCAGGTCATTATCTTTGACAGTATGTATTTATAGTTTTTTCGGCTGGCTTTACATCGCCGTTCTTGCCATAGTACATCCTCAAACACTACCACTGCCCCTGACTCATTTAACACTATGGATTCGCGAAGATACTTTCGGATTTGCATGCTTTATTATTTCATTTATTTCATTTTTTGTTTGGCGATTTTCCAAACCCCAATAATAAGACCATGGCTTTTTCCATGTTCCTTTCAGCCGCATGTAACCAGACCGGATATTTTTATACTCATTCTATATGAGAGTAGTGTCATCAATCATCTTTTCAATAGTCTGATATTAGCGGTCATCACCCCTACGCTTTTCTCCCAGTTTTATTATTTGTAGAATGAACACAAACAACGCGAAGATACCTATTAGTGCGGCCAATACTATTTCTGTATACAATATAGCTGGATTATTTTCTATAAACTGAATTGAGCCATTTTTGGCTATTGCTGCCATTTGAATCAACCACGTCATAGCTAGAGCTATTAAGAGAATCTGACTTGCCAAAACGATTATAGCAAAGTTCACCCTTCGGCCAAATAACACCCACGACCTCCTTTTTATATTTTTTATTTCTAGTTATTTTAGTTGCTAATAGTATTTCAAGAAATAGCCTAAAAGTACCAATTTGAAAAACGGTATCCAAAGGAGATATAAATTATAGGTTGAGCAGCCGTCATCCTGAAGACTTTGATCTGCTCAACCTATAATTGTCCTGCGTCGTGAGCGTCAAGGAACAGATACCGTTAAGATCGAAATATCACCTGCATTAAACTAAAACGAACCGGATATGCAGCGATTTCTTTTCATATTGTGGCTCACAAGTAATAACACACTTGTAACAATTGCAAAAACTATCATGGCCCCGCCAAAAACCTGAATCAGCAATGAAAGCCTGAAGGTTGCTATGTCTGCGTCGATAGGATCTGTAATTTCAGTTTTCAAATCAGTTACGCTATTAATGGCGGCGGTATCGGATATAATCTCTACACGACTGTCTATCGATCCGGATGGTATTGACTGACTACTGACTTCTATCGCGTTTTGTGATCCTGTAGGAGTAATAACCTCAGGTTCATTAAGATCAGTTATCGTTTTATCTGGCGAAACTAGGGTTTCCTCAATAGCTATTTCAGGAGCCTCGGATTTAAGGGATAACACGGCATAGGTGCTGAAGTGG
>DEUU01000190.1 GCA_002362735.1 Dehalococcoidia bacterium UBA3254 | reverse complement strand
CTTATAACGTACCGCTGAATCCACGGCAAAGTTGCTCTTAGCATCACCCTGAGCGACAGCCCATTCAGCTTCAGCAGCCATTAAGACCCAGATGCGGTTGACCAGGAAGCCGGGGACATCTTTAACGTGCACAATCACACGGCCCATCTTCTTGGCTACCTGATCGGCAATAGCCATGGTCTCGGCGCTGGTCTTTTCACCCTGAATGATTTCAAGGAGAAGCAGAGTTCCCGGCGGATTGAAGAAATGGGTACCAACCACCCGATCCGGATACTTGGCGCCTTTGGCGATTTCCGAGATGCTCATCGAGGAGGTGTTGGTAGCATAAACACAGTCGGCGGGAGAATACTGGGAAGCCTCGGCAAAGACTTTCTGCTTCAAAGACATGATCTCAGGTACAGCCTCGATCACATAATCGGCATCCTTCAGTGCTTCTTTAATATCGGTGATAAAGTTGATCCGGCTCAGAACCTGTTTCTTGGCTTCCTCGGTAAAACGACCGCGGGCAATTCTTTTATCATAGTTGCCCTCAATAATCTGGCGGCCTCTCTGGAGAAATTTTTCTTCCAGATCCCGGATAGTGACATTGAATCCAGCCTCGGCGGCCAATGCGCCTATTTGCGCTCCCATGGCACCCGCCCCCAGGACGACGAAATTCTTGATCTCTTTCATCTGGTAAAGCTCCTTTTATTTAGATTACATATGAGGTCTCTCCCTTTGATCCTTCAAAGGAAACGAGAAGGATTAAAAGGGGGAGAATTTACTCTCTTTACTTTTTTCCGGTTACAACTAACAAATGTTCGAAATCCCTTATGCGGAAACCTTACGCTAATCCAGTCCCAAACCTTATCCCGGCTTCACTCTCCGATACCGGTCAGGGGATTGATTCAGGAATTGGACACCAAACACCAGGGGAAAAAGGAGTGGGACGTTAAATTCTATTATTTTTACTCCTTCACTGTCAATTCAACTAACGCGACAAAACCGGACTGTAGCGTTTCGCCGTATCCCGTAAGAAAGGGAGCCGGTAAGATATGCCTAATAAGTTCCGGCCGGCATCTAATAAGGTAGTCAATAAGATAGCCAGTTGCTGTTTTTCACTATCTTTCAGGTCGGCAAAAGTCATTTCCAGGGAAATAATGGTCGCTTTCCGGGAAATAGCCTGCCCTTCCCGGGTCATCCGAATGCCAGATCTCTTCCCGTTCCCCGTTTTTTCTTTGGTAATAAGTCCCATTCCCGCCATCCGGGTCAACAAAGTAGAAATGGAACATTGCTGACGCATAGTGATATCTTCCAGTTCTTTAGTTGTAACCAGTCCGTTGTGATGACGAATGATATAAAGAATCGAGGATTGCTCGATGGTTAGACCAAATTGGGCTAATTCCAGTTCCCTCAATCGCGAAATTGCAAAACCGGTTCGGTCGACTAACGACCATAGTTCATGGTCCGGAGACGTATCTCTAAGTCGATTCTTTTTTTTGACCGTGTCCAGGGCGTTGGTATTGATGAGATTTTGGAGGAAGGGCGGCTTATAGGAAATCCCCAGTAAGTCCCGGGCTTTGTCTAATAACCGGCATAACAATTGGATCAATTGCCGTTTCTGCCGGGGGGTGAGGACAGAAAAGACCATCTCAAGAGAAAAAACGGTAGCTTGTTTGGCTAAAATCTCTCCTTCCTTAGTCATCTTTATGAGTGATCCCCGGCCGGTCTCGCTTTTTCCCCGTTTTACCAGTCCCATTTTGATCATGCGGTTAACTAAAGAAGAGATAGAATGATGCTGGCGCATAGTGATATCTTCGATTTCCCGCGTAGTGGCAGAACCGCCGCGGTTATGCAGGATATAAAGTACGGACGACTGCTCTATGGTCAAACTGAATTGGGCTAGTTCCAGAGCGCGCGACCGGGAGATGCAAAAGCGAACCCGGTCCAGCAACGTCCACAATTCATGGTCAGTCAATCCTGTGGTGTCAATCGCATATTGACTCATTGTGCTGTTTATTATAACATTTGTCCGTGGCAACATCAATATGAATGTCATATTAAAATACATATATAATTATTTAGAGTGTTTTGGGGTTTTAAAATGGAATTTACGCGACTCCGTATAACCAATCCAAATGCTGGTTTTCGTGGCTAAATACGTATAATTTATCGGGGATGGTGAATAATCAATGACTTTAGTCACATTACTACTGTACATAACAATACAGACTTGTCAAACAATTATCTTAGTGTTAATATATACAAGACGACTGTTACGAGGCCTCAAGTTTTCGACTGGCTATTCTCCTCTAAGCTCGCCTGTCGGTAATTGCGCGCCTGAAGCCGCCTGACACATTTTATGAGCATTAACGACCGATATAGGCGCTATTGTGAAAAAATACAAAGGATGGTGTAAATGGCAAGAGCCGAATTTGTCAAAGACAATTACTTCAAGATTGATGTAGAATGTCACCTCAGCGGCGAGGCGAACAAAAAATACTTCAACTATTTCCCCGAATACAGAAAGTGGGTCTACGGTACAGCGGAAACAGCCCGCGCCTTTAACGCCGTTCCTCAGACTAT
>DEUU01000322.1 GCA_002362735.1 Dehalococcoidia bacterium UBA3254 | reverse complement strand
GTTAAAGATCCCTGATAACGCGGTTCCTGGAAAATACACCGGTAAAATCAAACTCACAATTCCCAGGGGGACTTTAGCCGAATTTCAACTTAACCTCGAAGTTCTACCGATTACTTTATCTGATCCATATTTAAAATACAGCATATATTATACTGGAATCCTGGATACGAATTGGCCGAAAGGAAGTATTTCCGGATCTTTTAAAAGTGAAACTCAATTGCAAAATGAAATGCAAGACCTGCTTGATCACGGAATTACAAATCCAACGGTATACCAGAGCTACGACACCACGCTCCTGGGTAAATTTCTTCGGATCAGATCTAATTCAGGTATGAGTAACAGCACCCTGTATTACCTTGGCCTGGGCCCATGGGGATACCAACCTGTCGATGGGGTCAAAAAAGTAATCGAATTTACCCGGAATTACGGAGCCAAAGACGTTTATTTTTATGGGGTAGATGAGGCTTCCGGGACCAAATTAATAGACCAGAGACCAGCCTGGCAGGCCATTCGAGAAGCGGGCGGCAAAATGTTTGTCGCAGGAAACTCTACCCCGGGTGAAACAGCCGGGAACTTCGCCTCTATGGGTGATATTACTGACTTACTTATTTGCCGCGGAGGGCCCCGCGAGGCAGTATCGGCCCAATGGCATTCAATAGGTCACCAAATATTCTCTTATGCCAACCCTCAGGTTGGGATGGAGCTCCCCGAAACCTACCGGAGGAATTATGGATTGCTGTTATGGTAAAAAGGTTATGACGGGACTATGGATTGGGCATACCAATCCGGGTTTGGTAATATCTGGAACGACTTTGATAACCCTGATTACAGAGATGAGGTATTCGCTTATCCAACCACAGACGGTGTCATAGACACCATCCAGTGGGAGGGATTCAGAGAAGGAGTAAACGATATCAGATATTTATCTACCTTACTCGATACAATAAATAAAGCTAAAAGTTCAGGCAAGGATGTTTCCGCTGCCGAAAACTGGTTAGCCAGCCTGAAGCAAATTGATCTTACCGCCATAAACCTGGACTCTGTCCGCGAAGAGATCATTAAATATATTCTGGCTCTTCAGTAAATTTACTTCGTCACCGGTTTCTTAGGACGTCGTCTTAACTTCAAAGATTTAGTCATTAAAAAGGCTATTTGTTCCTTATTCAGGACAAACGAGGATAAAAACACCAGGTAATACTTCGGTGAAAATCGATATTTGAAAGATATTAAAAGGTTTCTTCTCCCCATTCCTTTCTCACCGGCCAATAACTGGTAACTTCCCAGGGCACTCAATTCTTCTCCGTAGTAACTGGGGAACAAGCGTATTAAATCATTTCCATATTCACTTAAAAACGCTTTTGACGCATAAATCAGTCCCGGGAGATGCTTTAACCGATTTTCAAAACTTGAAACTCTGCCCGGATGTTCAACATAATTTTTACGCAGGGTTCTGGAAATACAAAATGCCCGGGATTTACGAAATAACTTTAACCAGAGTAAATGTTCGTATCCCCAGCATTTCGGATCAAACCTGTCTTCTTTGCTTAACAGGCAACCATCTAAAACTACAAAGAAGTCACCCTGGATCTTTCCGCTTAGTTCGTCTTCGTAGCTGATATAGCCCTCTTTTACCACAAACGCACTGGATCTTTGTGTTTCGGCGTCAACGCCTCCAAACCAGATCCATTGAGCTTCTATTCCCTGGTTCTTCAGACGCCCAAACTCAACTGTAATCGTATCCAGGGCTCCCGGCAGCAATTCATCGTCATCATCAAACAAGGCAATATAATCCCCGCGAGCGATATCAAAACCGCGGTTCCTGGCTACTGACATACCCTGATTCTTTTCTTGTTTATAAAATTGTATCCTAAGATCCTTGAATGATTCGACGATCTCTTTTGTGTTATCGGCGGAGCCATCGTCAACTACTATCAGTTCAAAATTTTGATATGACTGACTCAAAACGCTATTTATGGCGCGCTGGACTAACTGAGATCGGTTATAGGTAGCCATGATAATGCTGATTTTTTTATCAACTGATTTTATCATTTTACTGATACCTGAAAAGTCACCGGAGATTGTAATTTCTCCATTATCAATGATTTCCTGCGGCTTTTCTCTTATCCTGGTAGATTTCTTCTCTGGAAACCGAAGATATACGCTTATTGATTCTCTTTGACGATGATATCTTTCATCACCTTTTCTGTCAAGTATATTAAGATTTAATTCAAAGCCAATTTTTAGTACTTATGTAACGTCACTATTGTTGGATTTCTTTTATGACATTTATACGGTAATGTATTATCTCATGCATCTGACAAAACTAGAGAGCTTCAGTTAACCGTCTGGTAATTTACCTGAGCATGAAACTACTTTGAATTGAAGTGGCTCAATATTAAATTTAAGGGAGGCAGAAATGGCTCCAACACGCGCGGGGAAGCGAAAATTATGTCTATATCGCATTACGATTTGGAATAAATTAATCCCGGTCTTACTGGCCCTTGCCCTTCTCTTCGCCTTTCTCCCGGCTCCCACTCAGGCTGCCGGTAATGTCTATTATGTCGCCAAGAACGGCTCTAACTCTAACCCGGGTACCGAGGCTCAACCCTGGCTCACTATCCAGAAGGCCGCCTCTACCCTGGTAGCCGGCGATACCGTCTATGTTAAAGCCGGTACTTACCGTGAACAGGTTAGACCCAAATACTCCGGCTCGGCCGGTAATGTCATTACCTATGCCGCTTATCCCGGTGATACCGTCATCATCGATGGTACCGGCCTTAGCGGTGGCGCTGAACCTAATGGTATCTTTGAAATCTCCGGCTCACCTAATAATACAGGTGGTGGTTCAGGCCCTTTAAATTACATCACCGTGGATGGATTTACACTCCAGAATGCCCCTGACCGCAGCGGTATGGCACTCAACGGGGAATGTCATTACATTACCCTTAATAACTTATACATCACCAAAACCTACTTCTGCGGCATCTTTGCCTCTTATAACTGGACTTACCAGCCTACTAAGATCACCAATCTGACCATCGATAACTGCGAGTTATATCAAACGAATAGCTCAGTCCAGCAGGAATGTATCTCTCTAATTGCCGTATCCGACTTTGAAGTCAAAAACTGCAAGGTTCATGATGCAGGTACCATCGCCATTGATATGAAAGACGGAACCCGCACGGGCTCTGTCCATGGTTGTGAGGTTTACAATACCGGTTCCGGTATCTACATCGATGCCAGACTGGGTGTAGCGGATTCTATCTCAATTTACAATAATATTTGTCATGGGATAAGCGGCTCTGCCGGACTTATTTTTGGCTCAGAGGGGACAGGCAGTAACGGCATCTCAAATCTTCTTGTTTACAACAATATTGTTTATAGCTGTAACAACGGTGTCTATTTCGACAATTACAGCAGCCCCAATGTAGGCGGTCCTGAATTTGTATCCTTCGTTCTGGTCAATAACACCTTCTATAATAATAATCGGAACAT
>DEUU01000127.1 GCA_002362735.1 Dehalococcoidia bacterium UBA3254 | reverse complement strand
CCACCATGGTCGGCGGCAACGTCGCTGTTAACCCCTCCGGCGGGCTGAAAGCGAAAGGACACCCGGTCGGCGCAACAGGCGCGGCTCAGGTCTACGAAATCTACCGTCAACTGCGCGGAGAATGCGGTCGGACTCAAGTAGAAGGCGCCAGAACCGGAATGACGGATGCTATGGGGGCCAGTGGGAATATTCACTGCAATATGATCTTGCAGTCCTCCACCAACTGAAATATCCGGGATCGTAATAGAGACTTCATTGTCACCGAAAAGCCACCGCTCCGGTGACATCTTGGGGCCTCTCCCAACCTCTCGATGAGCCCCGTTATTCTGCCAAAAACAATAATTACTAAGCAAGATGCAATACTTTATAAAAATTATTACACGACCCTTTGACGATGAAGTGAGGCTTATTCCCTAGTTTATATTGATTTCTTAAAATCAACCGCTTATGATTATTTAGCCCACCCTCCGAATTCTGAAATGTAAAGGAATCTGCTTTGACTAATCATGACCTTTTCGCCCAAAAAGGAAAAAAGCCTTCCCGTTTTTTCTATGGCTATATTATCGTCCTGATGTCTTTTCTCATCCTGCTAATCTCCTGGGGGGCCCAGTACAGCTTCGGAGTGTTTCTGAAACCGGTGTTAAATGAATTCAGCTGGACGCGTGCCGCCGTTTCAGGGGCTTATTCGCTTAACATGGTTCTCGGAGGGATCTTTGGCATTTTTGCAGGCCGGCTGAGCGACCGCTTTGGCCCCCGTCCGATCCTCACCGCCGGCGGCTTGCTTATTGGATTGGGGTATTTGCTCATGTCACAGGTGAATGCCATCTGGCAAATCTATGTCTTTTTCGGAGTTGTCCTCAGCATCGGCATTAGCGGCATGTTTGTTCCTCTGATTTCCACCACCGCCAGGTGGTTTGTTAAAGGAAGAGGACTTGCCAGCGGTCTGGTGATGGCGGGAGTGGGCGTCGGTATTACCATTACCCCCCCGTTCGCCAACCAGCTTATTTCTGTCTATAACTGGCGGACATCTTACATTATTATAGGCTTTATAACTCTGGGCTCTATCGTCATTTTCGCTCAGTTTCTCAAACGTGCTTCACGTGAAGGCAATCTTTTAAACCTTAGTGTCCCAAAAACAGACTTTCCGAACGTCCAGGTCCGCGGACTTTCTCTCCGGGAAGCTTTATATACCGGGCGGTTCTGGATTATCAGCCTAATGGGTCTGTTTTTTATCTTTGGTGTCCAGACAGTGATGGTCCATATCGTCGCTCATGCTACGGATATCGGGATTTCTCCCGCAACCGCAGCCATTATTCTATCCGTTGTGGGTATTGTCAGCATCGGCAGTAAAATTGGTATGGGCAGTATTGGAGATAAGATAGGGAATCGTAACACCATGATTATTATTTTTACCCTCATAACGATCTCTTTCTTGTGGATTATCTTCTCCGGTAATCTTTGGATGTTATACCTTTTTGCAGTGGTCTTCGGACTGGGCTATGGCGGCTTTGCCTCCATTCAGTCTCCTCTTGTAGCTGATTATTTCGGGTTAAAAGCCCACGGTTCTATCTTTGGAGTGATTGTCTTTGCTTCAAACATCGGTGGTGCTGTCGGGCCTCTCGTTGCCGGAAGTATCTTTGATAACAGCGGCAGCTATCGCTGGGCTTTTATCCTGTGCGGCATCCTCGGCATCATCAGCCTGGCCTTGTCGATACTCCTGAGACCAGCTCGCCGTCCTCAAAATTAGTTTATAAAATATAAACAAAAAATCCTTCACTAAGACTTTAAGTTAAGCTATAATACCTGTGACTTAAGTACTATGTAAATATTCTAGGAGATGCAATATTATGAGAGACGAAAATGAGGTTAAACTAAAGCGATCTTACTGGTTCGGGGTTTATGATGCTTTAAATGTCCCTGAAAAAGCCAGAACCGATAGAAATGATAAAATAGATAAAGAAAAATTGACCGCTCAGGTCTGGCTGGCGGCTATCGACTGGTTTCTGGGCCAGGGTGAAGATACTGGCTCAAGGCTGGACAGGTCAAATGAGATGAAACCCCCGGTAAAGTAGTGTTTACTTTTTAAAAATGATGCACTTACGAGAAGCAACAATACAGGATAAATCCGCGTGGGATTCCTTTGTGGATGATAACGACGGAAAATTCCAATGTTATTACGATTGGAAGAATATCGCCGGAATAAGCGATCGTAAAGGTACCAAACGCATCCCTTTAATTATTGAGACGAACCAGATCATTGGCATCTGCCACCTCGTCAAGAAAAATAGGTTTTTTTATTCGAACCTGGGCATCTTTGGAGATACAGGTATCTTATTCAGAAAGGACCTGTCTCCTGAGGAAAAATTCTCTGCTATTTCTGCCTTATTGGAATATATTAAGAAAAATCTCTCTTCAAAATGCGCTTCCTTCGTTATCCGGGAAGAGAATATTTTATTGTCCGAAAAAAGTGTTAATTATGACCGTTTTTTGATTGAAAACGGATTTAAGGTAAAACCCTCCGCTGTGGTTGTATTACCTTGCACACATGTCTTGAAACTGAAAGCCCCCTTTGAAGAAACCATCTGGAAAGGTCTGTGGACCTATAATCTCAAGCATACCTTGAATAAAGTGGCCAACCGGGGTGTGGTTGTCATCGACGATAAAGAATTTAAATATCTGGACCTCTTTCTGGATATGAAAGCCTCTAATTTTAAAAGACATGGTATCGCCAGAATCAACCGGGACCAGAATAAAGCTGAAGTAGAAATTTTTAAAGATAAGACGAAACTCTTCGTGGCACTCAAGGATAACCTGCCCATCTATGCCATGATCTGTCATTACACCCGTAATACCTGCGGTCTCTGGGAGGGAGGATCGTTTACCAAAGGGACAAATGATATCAATAAATTAGTCCACAAAACGGTGATCGAAGATGCCTGCAACAGAGGCTATAAATATGCTCATTTCGGAAGCTCCGACACGGAAGGTCTCGCGAGACTCAAAGATGCTTATAGAGCTGAAAGAATGCCTGTCATTGAATATGAAAAAACATTCTCTCCGGCGAGAAGAATGATCGAAAGAGTTCATGTAGCCGCCGTGTCCGTCCACTTTATCGTCACCCGTGTTGCAGCTGACCGTAAATATCTCTGGAGCAATCGCCGCATGATCCTGGGCAAAATCGTTCCTCACAAACATTTCGCTGCCTCGATTTTCCTTTCGCTCTCTGTTTTCATTTCCACCCTCCCTTTGGCATGTTCTGAATATATCATCGGAATCTAACTCCGGTACTTCATCATCTTTTTTGCCTGCCAGCCTTCTACGACTTGTCGGTACCTTTATTTGAGAATGATCTCAGAGTTGGCCGCCGGTCTTACTTTCTACTTACTGTTCGAGTCCCCTGAAATTCCCATATTTTTGTCCTTTTTTAATAAATTGGGAGGATAAGTTAAATTAAGTAAAATTAATGGTAATTGACCACCAGGACTAAGGTACTATAAGCTTTAAGTATACCTAAACTCGATCGGTTAAACCGGTTGATGCCGTTGTTTCAGGCGGTGAAATGATGAATGCAATACATTTGAAAATCAAGTGCTGGAAGTGCGGAAGGGAAGAGGTAATGCTTGAGGCGAATCAGGAAATGTGCGAAGGGAAACCGGAAAACACAGTCTGTGAAATACCTGACGAAAAAGCCGTCCAGGTCAACCTGGAAAAGCTCTGTCCGGCTTGTCTGGTGATGTGGTTGGAAAAATGGGAAATAATGATGGAAAAATCCACTCTCGATTGGTTTTACTAGTTGAAATCGACCTTCCTCCATATCGCCTGATTGGAGCAACCACCCAATCAACTTTTCTTCTGAATAACATTACATTTTTACTATGTTTATACCCACCGTCCTAGCCCCTTTTCACTATATACGCTTTAGCAGTTCAGGATTAAGATAAAAATACAACCGAATTCTTACAACACCTAAAACAGATATCAATCATCTAAGGAGGGTTGTATATGAGAATGACTAAAGCTGAATTGCCCATGGAACTGGCCTTCACCATTGCCCCTCCCCAAACCCTGCACACCGAAATTCACGAAAACACTCATAGCTTGATGCACTGGTTAAGAACGCATATTTTTGGGGAGTGCCCAAATTGTAAAAGTACGCACAATAAACAAATCACCGGCTGGAATCGAATGCAGTGCGAAAATTGTCAGAAGACCTGGAGCTATTAATTGTTGCCCGCGTAGAACATTTAAAGCGTTGTTTTCATTGTAGTTTCTGAAAATTGGCATTCATTTTACTCGGCACCCAATGCTTTCTTTGGAGACCTGGACCTCCTCCGGGTCTCCACCTCCATCCGGTCCTCCACGGTTTCCTGTACCACTCTCGCGTAATCTGGAATTTAATTTCTAATACAGACAGCATCCTTTTTCTTACTGTCGAATGAATACCACCACTGGCCCTTTTCCAGATAATCTACTCGCTACTTCACTCTAAGAATAAATAAACCATATTCGCATTCCATAGCTTACTTAATGTAATATATGAATAACTATCTGAACCCGGTAGCCTGAAAGTCACCGTAAAAATAATTTGTCTCTCACAAATGAGAATAAGGAGGCAGATTGATGCCAAATACAGGAGATAAGGGTACGCTATCAGGAGCTTTATCTATCGTTTCGGGAGCTCTGGGAATTATTACCGGCGTCTCTTTGGCCGTATTCACAACCTTGTTTCTTAAAATATTTTCAAGCCCGCGTTTCGCTTCCGGTATGGAAGATCTGCCGCAAAATTTTTTCAATATTATGGTAGCCTTGTATTCGGTAATGGGATTTATCATCGTCCTGTTGGGCATCTTGGGAATTGTGGGTGGAATATTCTCCATCAGAAGAAGAAATTGGGGCTGGGCTTTAGCTGCCGCTATCGCTGGATCTATTACCTTTTATCCCTGCGGAATTACCGCCGTGATCTTTGTTTGCCTTGGAAAATCCGAATTTGAGTTCATTAAACCGTTGCCAGAGGCCAAAATGATAGGGTAGCTCTTTCATCTGGAAGGAAATAATATGAAAGTACTTTATTCGTCACTTTACTGCTCGATGGGAGCTGTGTTTCTACTGATCACCACCGTCTTTTGGAATGCCATCAACCGGATATTACTCGATATTCAGGAGCACTCTGATTTGACCGGGCCTTCATTTTGGAATTTAGCCAACGTCTTAACCTTTGTCAGGGTGATATTCATTATCGTAGGGGCTTTCTTGCTTGTCTTTGGCATCGGGATCTTTTTACTGAAAAAGCGCTAGATCGCATCGCGGAATCAATCAACTCTGGCATATTCTCCACATTTTTCTTTCGCATATTCCCAGGCAGAAAATTTTTCCCCATCGTCATCATTAGAGATGAATGGGTCTTCTCCATAGTACATATACCCGTCCCATATTTCTGACAAAGGATATTCTCCTTTTTTTAATCTCTCGAAGTATTCATCAACGACCTTTTTACAGGCAGCAACAGCTTGTTCCCGGGTATCAAATTCGCCCAATTTGTATCGCTTGCTTTCATCACCCATGTGGTAATTATCATCCACATAAACTTCGTATCTTTTCAAAATATTAATTCTCTCCCTTGATTTTCATTACAGATTAATTATGTTAAAACAACTGAAAGTTGTTAACCTGCCGCTTCCCCCTCCGCCACCTCCACTTTCTTCCCGTGCTCTTTCAGATGGGCTCGTATGTCGATCGCTGTTTTCAGCACTATTAAAAATAGCAGTCCGGCCACCGGAGACCCCAGCATCATCATCAAAAAGCCGCCGAAGATAATCGTCAGGTGCAAAATCACCACCCTCCCGTAAGGCTGACCCATCAGCTCATTCACGGTGCTTGTCTTGTATTCACCACCGCCTATATAGTTATGAAAAAATGAAAAACCATGGCTGATCAGCAAAATCAACCCGCCTATTCCTACCTGGGAGCTCATGACCAGTTGCCACAACTTTACTCCGTCTGGAAATGCTGATTCGTCCAATATCCCGCTGCCGAAAAGGATAAATACGAAAATCCCGTGGACTGCCGTAAAAATTCCATAATGCACGCAAAAGAAGGGTATCGTCGTTACTTTAGCGATTACACCGGTGAAATTCGTCGTTGAAGCAAAAAGCATTTTCAAAACCGTATAAAAGCCGATGACTACATTTTCCATCCAGAAAAGAAAAAGCAGCAGAAAAACATTCCATCCCAGAAATATGACCCCAATAACCGGGAAAATGTTTGCAGATATCAGAGAAATGACGGACGGTTTTAAGAAAATTGCCCTTTCAAATCTGAAATCAAATGCGCGAATAAGGAATTTTGCTTTGCTACCGGTATTTCGTGATGTCATGCGCCCATTATAACAGAAAGTAACAGTAAGCGGCTTGGCCCATTAGTGCCGTTTCTAATGACGTGGTATAATCTACTCAAAATTCATCGTATCGATAAATGGAGTCCCATCCGCATGTACACCTGAAGCCTCCATTCATGTCAGGTCTAATAATAGGAGGGCGCCATGAGTGATTTAATGCTCGTCCTGGGATGGGGATCACCTATCGGAACCGGTATCTTTCTGTTATGCCTGGCGGGGATGATTTTCATTTTATCCAGAGTGAATGCTGGACAAAAAAAGAAAGTATAGCCGGAACCTATCCCCTTCACCGCCAGCTTTCGCGCTGAAATTTGCGGGACGTGCAAGTATTTCCCGCTGACTCGTATTATAATATTTGTCCTCGATTACCTTTCTTAGGCCAGTTAGTCTGTATCGAAGCCATTTGCTCATCCTTCACTTGCTGAATCCTCCACAATAAAAAACTCAGCCTAGCTTTATGCTATAATTAGCCCGGTGTGCCTGCGGCTTGGGAAGCCGGAATGGAACTGACTCTAAATGATAAAAAACAATATTGATCAAGCTCAAAAACCCGGGAGATACTTCTTCTACGGCTATATTATTGTTGGGATTATTTTCATTATTCAGATAATCATGTTTGGCGGGTTCTCCACCTCCGGCGTCTTCTTCAAACCTCTTATAAACGAATTTGGATGGTCCAGAGCTCTGCTCTCAGGCGCTTTCTCGTTTTCCCGAATGGCGCAGGGACTGTCAGGTATTGTTATGGGCGGCCTTAACGATAGACTGGGCCCTAGGGTAGTAATCACAATCTGCGGCATTCTGGTCGGGGCTGGATTTTTAATGATGTTCGTCACCGATTCCGTCTGGCAGCTTTACCTGTTTTACGTCGTGATATTAGGTACCGGTATGGGTGGCGTTTATGCTCCCCAGATGTCAACGATAGCCAAGTGGTTCACCAAAAGAAGAAATCTTATGACTGGCATCGCCTTCGCGGGTGGTTCTCTGGGCGGACTATTCCTGCCTCCGGTCGTCAATAGTCTGATCTCTAACATAGGTTGGCGTGGAACGTACATTGTTCTCGGCACCTTTGCTCTGATCTCCATGATTGTCGGCGCCCAGTTCTTAAGACGCGATCCGTCTCACATGGGACAGGTACCCTTCGGTGAACGTAAATTGTCGGAGTCGCGAGAACACTCGCCCGTGAAGATGGTTGAAGGATTCTCCTTAAAGGAGGCCCTTTACACCCAGCAATTCTGGTTGTTGATTATCATGAGTTTTTGCAATATTTTCTGTCTCATGACTATCATGGTTCATATTGTACCTCATGCTACCGACCTGGGAATCTCAGCTCCGGAGGCGGCTGTCGTTCTGGGGGTGTTGAGCGGCGGACTTTTGACCGGCAGTTTAATCGCAGGCCTTGGGGCTGACAGAATTGGAACCAGAAGAACTTTTATTATCTGCTTCGTCCCGATGGTAGCCGTCCTATTGCTGTTGCTGCCGGTTACTAACGCCTGGATGATTGGCCTTATTGTTTTTGTTATGGCTTTCGGCAACGGAGGCGCCGCAACCCTCATGTCCAGCATGTTTGCGGAACTTTTCGGCATGAGATCTCACGGTCTCATTCTGGGTTTTAGCAACCTACTCTCTACATTCGGAGCAGCGATTGGCCCCTTCATCGCGGGTTTATTATTTGATACCAGAGGCAGCTATCAGTTGGCTTTTTTCCTTTGCGGCGTATTAGTCATCATAGCTCTAGCGGTGGGAATCTTACTAAAACCGGTTACCAAACAAGTCCGCCATAGCCAGCCCCTATCCTGAGCTGACTTGTTTACCCCTCAACCTCATTTCTAAATAATAATAGGCACAGATCTTACCGGGCTAATTCTCTTTTCAAAAATGCTTTCAGTCCGGATCTTTTGAGTGTATAGTTTATGTAGATCATATTTATTCAGGACCCTTGTCAGAATAAACTAAAGGAGCGCGGTCAATGGCCAAAAAAGTTTTGATTGTGTACGGGACTCGTTATGGCGCTACGGAAAGCACCTCTGAAGAGATCGGTAAGGCCCTTCAGGAACAAGGGCTGGAGGTCAAGATTGTCAATGCTAAAAAAGAAAAGGTAAAAGACATTTCTCCATATGATCTGGTTATCGTCGGCAGCGGAATGCAAATGGGGAAGTGGACCGGAGAACCGGAAAACTTTCTAAATCAATTCCAGAAAGATCTGGCAAATAAGAAAGTAGCCCTCTTCGTTTCATCTGCCGCGGAAGCCTTAATTGAACAAGAAAAGAAGACTGAAGAAGTTCAGAAAAACAGAAAGCTGAACCTGGAAGACAAAGCCGCCAAATACAACCTCCAGCCTGTTTCCATGGTGACCTTCGGAGGCGTCTGGGACTATAACAAAATGAATTTCTTGTTTAGACGGACACTATCCAGTTTTAAGCCCAGAATAGAAGCCGCAGGATTTAAAGAGATAAAGCCAGGTCTTTACGATACCCGGGATTGGAATGTCATTCATAACTGGGCTAAAGAGTTAGCCGCCAAATTTGCATAGCCCAGAGGTTCAAATCCGTCACCATATGGATGTAAACAGGAGCTTATAAAACGGGTTCCTCGTGTAAGGCCATGAAATACCCCTGCCTTTTAACGTTATACCTGGATATTTTACGGCATTTGACATCATGGTTCGGGTATGTTACTATGGTGGCAAAGTTACAGATAAATACGGCGAAAGAGTATTTAGATGTTACATCTGGATTATCACAAAGGTAAACCCTGTCCGCACAAAGAAATTATCTGCCAGGAAGGATATTGTTTCAATTGCGTTGTCCGCCTCGGAATGTTGTTGTCTTTTCCTTCCAGGATCTCAAAACAAACTATTTTAAAAATTGACAAAAAGCTCAACGAAATTATCGAACACCCGGGTCAAACCAAGACATTACAATAAAACTTCCGGGATTTTCTTCTCCAGCCACTGTTAATTTAATTCCATTGTCTCGAATACAAACCTTTCTGCATTTATTCACTTTAATACCGTTATATTGTTCAAGTATGTATTCTGGTCCATATTTGCCATCAGACTACGTTTATGGCTTATATGGATTGAATTAAATTGTCCCCTTTTCGGCATTTCCGATAGTCCATCTTTTTTAAATTATCTTTATCTCTAAATCAAGCCTCCAATTATTTCAATTATTTTCATCGAATTTCCTTACGTCGACCTTTCATCGCTATATGTTACCGTAGATGCGGATCTGATGAACTCTTCCGGGAAAGGCGAAATAACGATGAAAGTTAATCTAACCGTTTAAAAATAGGATATGTGCAAAATTGTGTCAAATTCGGCGTATAAGATGAGAAGATGAGTGAATAAAGTGTAATAAAAGAGAAGTTAAGGAAAGTAAAGAGAGTAAACATGAATAAAAGTAAAGATAAGAAAAATTAAATAAATAAAAGTATAAATAAGTGAAGTAAAGTTATGTCAAAATGGTAAGATAAGTGAAGTAAAGTTAAGTTAAGTTAAGTTGACTTAAGCTATACATCTTACTATGATAAAAGTAACCCAGTCTGTAAATTATTTCTGGATATCGGTGGCGATGAATTGCTATCCGTATCTGGTCACTTGGGTAGCAATGAGCCAATAGTGAAACCGGCCTGACAAAAGGCTGGTTTTTTTTAAATGGTAGATGTGAGAAAAACGACGGATTATGGCTATTTACAGTAAGACTGCCAGCACGAAAAAACGAAAATGGATAATACTTATCGTTTCTCTGATAGTCTCAGTTGAAATCATCGGGGCGATCTTAAACCGTATCGTAATGTCCGCGAATGGCGGTATGCCGGTTATTTACTTCAATGAAGCTTTTGGTAAATGGGTCCCCCTTAGTCTGGAAACAAAATTCGCTTTTTTATCTGATGTCATATGCATCGGCTACTATGCTGTATCGATTGGAGACTTGCTCCTGATCTCCGGAATCGCCGTTAACATGATCGCCATTTGGATTTCCGTCCCGCACAGTCGAAAATTATTTCCATTGCTCGTCGCCAGCTTCCTGGGGATTATCTGGTCTATTGCTGAACCTAACATGATGTTCGCATTCTTGTTCGAAGCGGCAGCAGTATGCACTTTGCTGGTCATTTTTTTCAAATACCGTTCCACATTGAAAAAAGCGACCTGAGAAAATGAAGGAATTCAGTATGAAAGAGCAAAAGTCTCAAGGCTATTGGTCCCCCTTAACTGGGAGGTTGAATTAACATCCTGCGCTCGAATGATCATGCTAACTCTACTGGGTAACATTCAAGTTCCTCGGGCTGAGAACAAGGAGAAGAAAAATGAAAAGGATTGCGTCAATAGCTTTTTCTTTCTTATTAGTATTAGGGATCTTGACCTCTAATATTCCGGTCTCAGGCCAGGAAGGTAAATTAAATTTCTCCACTGACCATATAGTAGTCAAATATAAAGCAGGTATCGACCCCATAAAGCATAGCAAAAACATCACCCGACACCTGAAAGCCATAAACGCAGTCGTAGTAAAAAGCTCAGGCCCCGTACAACAGCAACTCGACTTATTTAGAAACGATAGCTCGGTAGAATTCGCCGAACCCGACTACATCCGAAGCGTCACAGAGGGGCCTGATGATCCAACCTTCGGTAACCAGTGGGGACTTACCACCATAGCGGCACCCGCAGCCTGGTCTACTACCACGGGAAGCAAAAATATTAATATTGCCATTGTAGATACCGGAATAGACCAGGACCATGAGGATTTATCCTCCAAGATAATAGCCAATCAGAACTTCGGACCCAGCTCTACTGTAGATGACCTGAATGGACATGGGACACACGTTGCCGGCATTGCAGCCGCCATTACAAACAATGGAACTGGAATAGCCGGAATTGGATATAATTCCAGTCTCATGAACATCAAGGTCATGGATGATAACGGAAACGGCTACGATAGCGCCATCGCCAGCGGCATTATCTGGGCCGCCGATAACGGAGCCAATGTCATCAATCTCAGCTTGGGAGGTCCCAGCGCCTCATTACTGGAAGAAAATGCTATTGACTATGCCTGGAGCAAAGGAGTAGTGATCGTTGCCTCCGCAGGAAACAATGGGAATTCGGCCCCCTTCTATCCAGCCTGCTATAGTAACTGCATTGCCGTAGCGGCGACTGACCAGAATGACAACAAAGCCAGTTTTTCCAACTATGGAAACTGGGTCGATGTAGCTGCCCCGGGCTTAAATATCTACTCTACTCTGCCCAACCACACCAACAAACAGGGAGGAACCAGTTATGGATACCTTAGTGGGACATCCATGTCTTCCCCTTTCGTTAGCGGACTGGCGGCGCTGGCCTGGACAGTCAGTTCGTCCAATACAGAAGTCCGTAACCGTCTGGAAACCAGAGCTGACCAGATCGCTGGAACCGGGTCTAACTGGATATTCGGAAGGATAAATGCTGGAAGAGCGGTCAGCTCCTCTATTCCGGATGTTAATACAGGAACATCCACCGGAGTTACTGCAACCTCAATAACCCTCAACGGGAACCTGAATAATATGGGAGAAACTTCTCCTGTTCTGGTCTGCTTTGATTACGGGACCAGCTTAAACTACGGAAGCCTGACTCCGTACCAGACCATGACCGGCGCCGGCCCCTTCTCGGCAACCATAACCTCAGGTCTGCTCCCCAGTACCCGATACTATTTCAGAGCGCGGTCAATCGGAACAGATACAGGTTATGGATTATCTGGCACTTTCTATATTCCGCCTTATTCCATTGTAACTGCCGCAAATCCGGGAGGAACTGTGTCGCCATCCGGGACGACCTGGGCAAACATAGGAGAGAACAAAACTGTGACCCTGACAGCCAGCTCTGGATTTCATGTACTGGAAACCCTGGTCGATGGCAAATCAGCGGGCTCTGCAGGGACTTACACCTTCAGTAATATCAGCGATAACCATACTCTGTCTGCCTTCTTCTCCTCAGGAAGTCTACAATCCTTTGGTCGAAACGTCTATGGGGCACTGGGTAACCCTTCAGCCGGAGATCAGAGCGCGAACCCGACGGAAGTCTGCAGTCTGGATGGCATAACCAAAGTGAGTTCTGGCTACAATTCTAACCTGGCACTCAGATCTGACGGCACGGCATGGGCATGGGGAGATAACTCATTCTATGTGACAGGATCTTCGGTTCCAGGCAATTATTATCCTACCCAGGTTCCGGGATTAAATAATATAGTGGATATCGCTGCCGGCCTGGACCACTATATAGTTCTCAAATCAGATGGAACCGTCTGGGCCTGGGGACAAAATTCTATCGGAGAAGTAGGTGATGGGACCAGCACTAACCGAAGCGCCCCGGTCCGTGTTACAGGACTAAGCGGTATAACTGCTATCTTCGCTGGAGGTTTTTCCAGTGCCGCCTTAAAAAATGATGGCACTGTCTGGTCCTGGGGATCCGGCAACTACGGACAGCAGGGAGATGGAACCAGCACACATCATTACACCCCTACCCAAATTCCCTTGAGCGGAGTAGTTTCAATAGCCAGGGGTGGCTTCCATACTTTGTTCCTGAAATCTGATGGGACTGTCTGGGCCTGTGGTTATAACTCCATGGGCCAGATTGGAAATGGTAGCACTACAGACCAGTTCACTCCAGTGAAAGTCACGGGACTGAGCGGAATAAAGTCCATCGCCGCTGGAGATTTTCATAGCCTGGCGGTCGACTCATCCGGAAATGTCTGGACCTGGGGGTACAATATGGGAGGAGCCCTGGGAGACGGCACTACTACCAACAGAAGTCTTCCTGTCAAGGTCCTGAGCAATGCCAGATCAGTTGGAGGAGGAGGATACCACAGCTTTGCCGTGGATAATAACAATAATGGTTGGGTATGGGGGACCAACATTGCCGGCGAGTTGGGAGACGGAACTCTGGTTAACAGGTACGCTCCGGTAAAAAACACGGCTCTGACGAACATAAAGACGATGACGGCCGGTACATACCATACGATTGCCCTGAAAAATCCGGCTCAGGTGACGATAAAGACCTTTGGCCTGGATAGCGGCAACAGCAAGAAAACCGTCTCTGCTAATATTCTCAACGCCATGAGATTCCAAAACACCGCTGGAACTGGGACTCTTACCAAACTGGAACTATTGGTCAATGACGTTACGGTTAAGGGAAAGGCCAGACTGGGAATCTACCAGGACAATGGCGGAAAGCCTGGGAGTCTGATTCTGGACGCCGGAGAAGCAACGATGGCCAACGGCTGGATAAGTATGAGCGGACTGAAGTTAGGGGTCACCAGCAATTCTTATTACTGGCTGGTTTTTGACCTCCAGTACTCCAACGACATCAGGTACCAGACCGGAAGACCCAGCAATTCATACTACTATATGTATTCAACTTACGGAAAACTGCCCAGCTCTTTTTCTGTCAGCAGGACCATGGTTGGAAGCTACCAGTTTATCATGAGAGCCACGGTTTCCTGCCAGTAAATCGATCAGATCATCATACAATCGATAAATAAGGGATGTACCCCGCAGGGACAAATCCGCGAGTATTTTCAGGGGCTAATGTCGCTTGGCATTCATGCCATTCATCTCTTCTGTAATCAGGCATGGGTAAGCATAAGTATTGACACGTCTTATTTTTACCATTATTATATGTAGATAAAATTGGTCTTTATTTTTAACCACCCCTGTTTTAATATCGTTTATTTGATGTCTTTTTCTAGAACTCTGATTACGCGGGATCGTTGTTTATTAAGGGATCCTTAGACCCTGTGTAGTCACTATGTTTACAGTTAGCAAATAATGGGTTCAGTCCTGTTCTTGATGGCATTCGGCAGCCAGGCTCCGAGTCGCTTTGTAAAAGTAATATTGAGAAACCACCTGTCGTGAGACAGGTAGTAATTAGAGGAGGGAATTATGACTGAAACAAATGGAGCACCAGCAGCTAACAAAACAAGCTCGGGTATGCAGGAGAATGTTGCAGGATTATTATGCTATGTTCTGTGGTGGGTTACCGGAATTATTTTTCTCGTAATCGAAAAAGAAAACAAATTTGTTAGATACCACGCTTTTCAATCCATCTTCTTGTTTGCGGGGATCACTGTTATTCAGATCATCCTGGCTTTCATTCCTATCATCGGTTGGATAATAGGGATTGTTGTCTGGATATTATCCGTTATTTTATGGGTAGTTTGCATGCTAAAAGCCTATCAGGGCAGCAAATTTAAAATCCCCATTGTCGGTAATATCGCAGCAAAACAGGTCTACAAATAATCGGCTCAACAACGTATAGCCTGTCTAATAAAATACTGGAGATAGCAGCTAAGATGGAATAACATCAAGGCTGAATTTGGTAGCGTGGAAACCCCTTATATCAAACCGTTTCTGGGGTTATCTAACGGTATGTTCAGTTTACTAATCAAATAAAATAGCCAGCCGTAAAACCGGCTGGCTATTTTATTTCCTGTAAATTCTTAACCACAAAGGAAAAGGACTCCGGGACTCCTCATTATTGCACATCGTATAAAAATAATTTATACTATTTGCATTAAGTCAATCATTTATTATTTTATTTTGTCCATCTGATATCTGCCTGTAATTCATCAATCGGTTGCTCAGTTATTGTTTCTATTTTCTAATGATCGGCATTATTAATTTCTTTGAGGAGTGACTATGTGTAGATTCATATCAACTATCTTTGTAGTAGCTCTTACTCTAAGCTTAACGGTCCTTTTCGGCTGTAGCAATGATTCAGCAAAACCCAGCACACAAACAACAACGGGCGGCGCCACTACTCAGACTGCTAACCCCGCTGCTCAAACCAGTAATCCGGCCGCCGCATCGAGTTCCGGTTCTCTTCGAAACGAAAAATGGCTGCTGGGAGTATGGGAAGCCAGTGTTCCTAAAGGAGACAGCGGTATTTTTAACGGTAAAAAAATAGTTTTGAAAATCTCTGATGTTATGCTGGTAAGTAATGAGAGTGTCAAGGGCAATCCCACTGGTAGATACAGTTATTCAGGATCGCTTATCTGGGATACGGGTAGCGCAGAGAGGACCCTGGTTTTCGACAAAACGAACAAATTATCCGGTGACAGCACTCTCGGCTGGTCATATCTTTCTCCAGGCGCTAACCAGTTTACCGAAAACATATCCATGCGAATATATGATACTGAGTGGCAGTTCGAACTGGACTGGGGCCCTCAAATCTCCAAAGCTGGCAGTACTGTTACGTCTTTAGGATTTTATGGCGATATCATGAACCTGGATACCTCTGAAAGAGAAGTGTTCGACCCAAATCACATGATAACCTTTAAGCAAACAAGTTCTAATGCTCCCCCCATGGTTTCTTCTCCAGCTTCCTCTCCAACATCAACTTCCGGGGCAACCGGTGGACCTAAACCATCCTCTACGACGCCGTCTTCAACCGCAACAACTCCTCCGGCAGGACAGGGGACAGGAGATATTTGGAGCAATGTTCCTGTTTATCCGGGGGCTCAGAAAGCCGACGATACAGGATTTTCCATCACGGTACCGGGAGATCCCAGTTACTCCCAAATTGAGTGGCGTTTCTTCGCATCTACTGACGACTATGCAAAGGTGGTCGATTTTTATAAAAAACAGATGCCGGCTAGCGGATGGAACAAGATGATGTGGGTAGAATCTGATGAAATGTCATGGGGAGCATTTGAAAAGAACAATGAGGCCAGGTTAGTCTTGGTTTATGTGGTTAATGATGAAGGTAAGGCCGGCATTAATATCCAGAGTGCCGCTAAATAGTCACACGTTATCAATTCATTCCGGGGCAGTGGACAATTAAAGAATCCCCCACTGCTCCGGAAATAAAATTCTTACTTTACAGCCAGCTGGCGTTCTTTGTACGTCTGGTCAAACTCGATCCTGGATAATCAGGAAAGTGCCTTAAGAAGGCGATATCCGGCTAAGATTTTGACCTGTTATCTCAAAACTATCCCCAGAAAATAGGGCCAGACAACCAGACCAAGGATGATTTTCCACCAGACCAGATGGGCGAAAGAAATAGTAAACAGCCAACCTGCAAACCAGATAACCCCTCCTGCCGCCGCTCCAGCTCCTCCTCTATCAGATGCCATACTTTCCCTCCTCAAGCTAACATCGATTAACACGATTAGCAACCAGTTTATCCTGTCAAGTCCAACATGTCAGGCTTGTGAACGTTCCCCATCTACAGGTAAGAACCAGGCGATTATCCAAACTCCAATAAACAGCCAGATGCCGAAAGGAGCCGTTATAAAAAGACCGCCGGCAAAAGCTGCCATCACCGCTAACATGCCCAGGCCCCCTCCAATAAATAAAACGCCAACCCAGGACGCCAGGATAGCGAGAAAGCCGTATATCGAATAAAGGACAAGAGCAAGATTGGATACTTGAGAAGCCATCGAAGCGTGAGAGAAAGTTTTGGCTACAGCATCAATCAATGGATAAGTGATTGATGCATCTGGATGAACTCCGAGGTAAAACCACAAACCGGGAAGGAATCCAACTGTCACGATTAATTGCCTGAGAATCCTTGTTTTTTTCATCTTTTTGTTGTTCCTGTTTTCCCATAATGATATCAGGGCCAATTGCTATGGAATTTACAATTCCAGATAATAGGATGTAAAGAGTGCGGAAATACCCGGTTTTGGTATTACGCAGGTACGAAAGCGTTACCGCCTTTCGGCCTCTTCTCCTCGCCGCAAATCAGACAATGCCAGACTGTGGCTGATTCCTTATCAAAAACAACATCCTCTGTATGAGGAGTAACTTTATTGCATTTTTCGCAGTGAAAATTTTCAACTTTTACTTCCCGGTCCAAACCTTGCTCCTCGAAAAAATCTCTTGATCTATTTTGTCCCTTACCCAAATTCGCGCAATCAGTCAAATGATATTTTCATCGGGTTTATTATAGCATATTAGATCAATATTATTGAGTGGCATTGGCAGCATATATCCTCGATTTCTTTTCTCTGGAAGAGAATATCCAGCACAATTAATGGAATTTCGTCTGGCAGTCTTTAGAAAAGAGATCTAAAACAGGCAAGAATTGAACTCTGGGTAAGTCAGCCTGTGCGAATGCAAAAAACTTTATGGATGTTAACTATACTATATATTATAGAGAGTTGATTTGAGATAAATGATTGGAAACGAATATTTGTCAATATATTCGTTTCGTTGCTCTTTGGATCAGGGCATTCTGAATGTTCGTTGTGAAAATGTCAAAGCAGCTGCCGATGGATTTGGGGCCAGGACCAGAAAAAAGCATGCGGAAAAGTAAATATATCATTTTTGTCCTTATATTGATTATCTTACCTGTATTTACTACCGTTTGTTCACCAGATGCTTCATTATCTTCCTCTGAAATCGTAACTATGGAGAACAAGCTACATGACCTTATTCAGTTGGAGCCCAAAATTGAAACCGCAGTATATATTTATAAGTCTACGGCGGTTGTGGGAGCTGAATTTACCTGGGGGAAAATAAAATATTACATTGCCTGCCCTTTTAACATGAATAATGTTTCTAATTATGTTTTTGAAATTGTCACCGATGATGGAAAACGTAAATTCATCGGCGCGGACTATGGTAGTGATGAAGGTCTCAGTCCTTACACTGGAACTCTGGATGGGAAAATCGATTACGGCCAATTTGAGGATCATGGAAATGTTCAGAGATTTAATAGATATACTGGAAATAATATAGACCAGAGAGATAATTTTCAAAAATTATTCAATGCCTCGATTAGCAAAGCTCTTAAGTTCTTCTTGCAGTAAGCATCTTATTTTTAGCTCATTGGCTTTTCTGCGCAAATACTAGTTTGTCGGTATTTAATAGAATATAATTAGACCTTAAAATGAATTCTTGAAAATGCTGTTACAGGCACAGGAGGTTTATTATGACTACAGCACTGGCTGATAGGTTAATGCAGTTTAGCGCTAATAACTCCATTCAAATTGCCGAACAATGGTATAAAGCCATAAGTTCCAATACCAGAACGCAAGCTTACAGCTCAATGCATAAAGAATCCTGTATACGCCATGCCGAATTTATTTATAAGAATCTGGGTAAAATTTATTTTTCGGAGAAACCCGAAAGCATACTGGCTCACCTGACAGATATCGATGGATTCGTAGAAGACCACTATGCGCGAAACATTCCATTGGAGCAAGTAATTTACGCCATAATCCTTCTAAGAAGACATCTGTGGCTTTATGCTGAATCTCAAGCTCTGTATAACGGCGCCGATGATATGATGCAAATGGTAGAAAACCTTAACCGCGTATTGCTTGTTTTCGATTATTTTATCTTTATCGCAGCCAGCAAATATCGATCAATATCCGTACACTCGAGATAACAGGTCACCATACAATAAAATACACCGGTAATTCTATGGTATATGTAACTGCCAAATGCTCCCCCATGTTAAGTTATTGAACAAGCTACCGATTTTCGAATGGCTCCCAATCCAGGACATTATCTTTTTTCACGATATATCCCAGCCCGGGGAAGGGGAAATGATTGATAAATACCAGGGAGTGAGATTCAATCGCAGCTGATATTATCCGCTCCCTCGTTTTAGCTGCTTCTTCCGCATTATGATCTGTGTGTGCCCATAACCCGGAAATCGTAAACTCAGCGGCTTCATGCAGTATATCACCAAGGCATATAAGTTGCTTTTGGCCTGACGAAACGATTACCACCGCATTTCCGGGCGTATGTCCAGGGGCTAAAACTAACTTGATACCCGGGACAACTTCGGCATCACCTTTAACGATGTCAAAGTATTTCTTAATAGATAACAGATTCTTTCTTCCGCTTACGATATCCCGATTTTCAATATGTTTATTGCTTTCCATTTCCGAATTTGAATTTAGAAGAGGCATCCAGTAATTCCACTCATTCTCATGTATGATATATCGGGCATTAGGGAAAAGAGGCTGGCCTCTGTCATCCGCACATCCGCCAATATGGTCGGCATGACCATGGGTAATGATCACCCTGTCAATTTCTTTCGTTGTTACACCGGCTTTCCGCAAGTTTTCGAGCAGCTTTCCTGAGATGGGAGAAGCCCCGGCTCCTTCTCCGGTATCGATTAGTACATTGTGATCGCCCGTCCGAATGAATAGACCCTTCAACCCCATTGTTCGATCAACAGGCACCTTAATTAAACCATCGTCGATTACCTTACCATCGAACTTTCCCAATTGAAATTCGTAGACGGCATTATCCATTCTCTTCTCCTGCTATTTCGGTTTCCCTTGAATTCCATTATAACTGTGAACCGGAATAAACGGAATAGAGAACCTGACGTTACAGCCAGGCTGGTTGATTTCCTGAATATAACGACGTATGATTATTTTGCCTCACTTTAAGTGCAGCACATAGAAACAAAGGATTAAATATTTGGCCAATCTTCAACCCTTATCCTCAAATGAAGGTAAAAGATCCGGATTTTCCTATGGCTATGTTGTTATCGCAGCCTCTCTTCTGATCTTGATCGTAGCCGCGGGTTCCCAGTATAGCTTCAGTGTCTTCTTTAAGCCCGTTCTTAACGAATTCGGCTGGACTCGAGCGGCCATTTCCGGGGCTTATTCTTTGAATATGCTCCTGAGTGGAGTGATGGGTATTCTGACCGGCAGATTATGCGATAGATTTGGTCCCAGGCCAGTCCTTACTGCAACCGGTTTAATTTTGGGACTGGGTTACTTACTGATGCCTCAGGTGCAGGCTATCTGGCAGATCTACGTTTTCTTTGGGGTAATAGTCAGTATTGGAATGAGCGGGATGGCTATCCCTTTACTGTCTACTGTAGCCAGGTGGTTTTCCAAAAGAAGAAGTCTAACCACCGGTATTGTTATGACAGGATCAGGTTTTGGGATCGTCATGATGCCGCCCGTGGCCAATCTACTTATTTCTACCTACAACTGGAGAACCTCATACATCATCATTGGGTCGATAGCTTTGGTCTTGATTGTACTCCTGGCCCAATTCCTGAGGCGTGCTCCCAGTCCAGGTAGCTCCCTGACCTCAGTTACCAAATTTGAGGTAACTGGACCGCCAAACGTGCAATTGCGGGGTTTATCACTTGGGAAAGCCGTGCGCACCTGGCAGTTGTGGCTAATTTTCTTAATGACTCTTTTCATCGGTTTTAGTATGCAAACGGTCATGGTCCATATTGTAGCGCATGCCACCGATATCAGCATTTCGGCTGCGGCTGCGGCATTAATAGTATCCGTTATCGGTATTGTCAGTATCGGGGGTAAATTGGTTATGGGCGGAATGGGAGATAGGAGCGGCAATCGGTATATTGTGATTATAGTTTTTATCCTGGCGGTACTGGCTTTCCTGTGGCTAAGATTCGCAAACGAATTGTGGATGCTGTACCTTTTTGCCGCGGTCTTTGGCCTTCAATACGGCGGGTATTCGGCCGTATTATCCCCCCTGGTAGCAGAATATTTCGGCTTAAAATCCCATGGGG
>DEUU01000192.1:6203-8032 GCA_002362735.1 Dehalococcoidia bacterium UBA3254 | reverse complement strand
TTCGAATCCCCCCGGCTCCACCAAAGGTATCAAAAGGTAGTACCGCTATAAGCTCTCCACCGTTGGGTAAAGGTAATTTATGCGTCACCTTCGCCTGATCCTTATCAATTTCAATGCGTTTGATAAAGGAGCGCAGAAAAGCCTTCCTCTCGGTAAAACTGGCTTCTTCGATCATGACCCGCAGATCTCTGGCGTAGGCTTTGGCCTGATTGATATTGATTTGTTCTTCTCCTTTGGCTACCATCTCAGCTTCTAATAGAACTCTTCCTTTAGTAAGTTCATCCTGGCGGGCTTTAAGCTCCCGGATGCGGGACGAAAGATCGTCTAGGGCAATCTTCCCGGTTTCGATGGCATCGTAAAGTTTGGATAAGCGGGCTTTAACATCATGAATTTCGGCATCAATTATCTCCAGACGCTCTTTTAATCCGCTGGAAGCTGAGCGAAACTCCTCGTTGGACAATAGCACCATTTTCTCTAGATTTTCTTCACTGAAACTATGTTTCTCTTGTATTGAAGATTTATTAAATGCATTACCTATTGAGGAATACAGAGGAATATTAACTGTATTTTGTACGTCCTCTTTCTTTTTGCAGTCTTAAAACCGCGCCTTTTTTCAACTAATAAATTTTGGTCCACGACCAAGTTGTTCTTTCAATGCAGCTAACCTGGCAGTAATGCTACCATCAATCATCTTGCCATCAATCCTAAGAATAATTCCTCCGATGGTGGAGGGATCGACTGTTGCAGTCAGGTATAGCTTTTTCCCGAACTTAACACCCAAACTACTAGCTATTTCCAATCGTTCCTCATCACTAATTGGGACCGCAGTAATAATCTCGCCATGGATAATCCCACGGTACTGATCTACTAATTTATTATATTCAAACGCGATAACGCAGGCTATGCGGAATTTATTCTTGGCTATCAACACCAGGACCAGGTTCAAAGCCATCGGGCTGATATTCCTGATGGCCTCTCTGATAAAATTAGCCTTTTGTTCATATCTGAATTTTGGATTTCCTAATATTTCTCCAAAATTAGGACGGCAAGCTATCTCGTTGATGGTTTGGAAATCAACTTGCCATTCATCCAGACTATTGCTTTCCACTGCAATTTCAAAAACCGCCTGAGCATAGCGTTTTGCAGACAATCTGCCTACCATTAAATAGCCTCTTTCTAAATGTTACACTATTCTCTCGGTTCTCATATCCTGAGAACGAGCGGTAACTTCTTATTTCTTTCTATTCGAAACTAGCCCAATCTTTTTGCCTATGTTAGACACAGCCGTATGAATGCCAATTCCATTGAATCTATATCTGTCGCTGTCTCGCAGTTTCACTGCCGCATGCGAGCTCTGAATCTTTCGTATGCTTTCATTTTAATGAATCGTCTTATGGCGCAAAATAACTTTAGCAAGGCTCCTCCCAGGAAAGTTTTGCCAAAATCATTCATGAGTATAAGATATATAATAATACTATTGCTTAATATGTCCGGGTAATATGAACGAAAAGGAGTAAGACAATGACCGATGGCGATAATAAAGAACTCGTTGAAGTTCTGAAACGCATAGAAAAACAGTTAGGGGATATTAAACTTGATCTAGCGGACATTAAAAGAGAAATGCCCAAAGTGCCTTACTACGGAGACTTATTACAGGACATTGTCAAAGCTATTGAGAATATCAGTAAGTGATTGGGTTTACCTTACTTTGTTTCCAGGAAAATATAGTGCGGGACTCCGTCGATAATTTTCCCGCGCACAACATTTTTCTTTACTAAAGTATCCAGTAAGGCTGAGTAACTATATACCGTAAAGGATATTCTGACCGG
>DEUU01000192.1:0-5935 GCA_002362735.1 Dehalococcoidia bacterium UBA3254 | reverse complement strand
TCTGATTTGGCATCTATAACTCCAAACGCTTCAGCTATTTCTTTGGCGTTATAGGCTTCCTCGGGATGTTCTTTAAGGAAATTCATGATATTGTTTTGCGTAGTGTCCGAGCCTTTCAGAAATTGTTCCCTGGGTATAGGCATAAGTCCCTCCTTATTCTCAGCTATTACATTAAAAATAGATATCGAAACAAGGAAGCGATGAGGAGGGTGAGCATCACCCTCCCTGGTTCTATTCCGATTCATGAGGGAATAGACTTAACGTGCGGCTTCTTGCTTGGGAGCCGTACCTCTGATCTCTGCTCGTCGGTCCTCCAGTTGCTTTAACTCGGTTTGCCTTTCTTCTTCCCTTCTCTTTTCCCACTCTGGTTTATTGCTGTAATATTCATATTTGTCCCCGAGCCAATTAGTATCCGCCCTGTCCAGGACTTTTTCCATGGAATCATAACCGGCGCCCTTTTCAATGATATCCCGGGGTATATCCATGATGTATTTTTTGTCGTGTTCCGAAAAGCGGAGTAATTCCCAGGGTACCGTGAAGAACTTGCTGCCCCTGCCAAATCCCCCAAAAGATAATATAGCAAACCTGATTCGCCCGGTCTCCAAGTCAATCAACAGCTCTTCAATTTTCCCCAGGTTTTCCCCTTTATCGTTCATTACTCCATGTTTTATCAGGCTGTTAGTGGTATTTAATTTTAAGGCCATTCTCTAATCCTCCTTTGATTTCACAATCCTGTACCTAATTTGATTATATAAAAAAGTGAGTTTGTAATTTACTTCATATTTCGATAGTTGAGTTCTGATGATCTGGTTAATGTGGTTATAATGAAATTGATAGCATATGCATGTAAATCATCCAGGAGGCTTTTATGATGGAAGGCAGAGAACATACAAAGCAGGATGAGTTTCGTGGAGCCCGGCTCCGCATATATGGGACTAATACTGATAATCCGGGTGAAGGAAGAATATTTGTCTGGACCAAAACGGGCTGGTTTGAGCGTATCGAAGGCACATCGGGAAATGTGGCTTTTACCCCCATCGCTAACTCAGAAGCTGACTTGCGGGAGTTGATTACGCGGGACAATCCTTCTGCGGATTTAGTTGAACTTGGTGGTGAATACCGCAAAACGGTCTCTGAGGAATTCAGGGAGCAATCTACATTCGATCAAGATTTTCGCGAGCATTCGGAAAACGAGCCGTCGGATGAAGATGAGGACCAACAGTACCATCAGCATGACTGATAACCGGCTCTCTCCCAAGATAGCTTTTATCTTTCCGCTACGGGTAACAGTATTCTGAGTCTGCTAAAGCTATTAGTTAGAATCCGCTGATTATTGCAAGCATTGGAGGTTTCGGATCCTTAAATGGATATACTTCAGCTTCTTTTTCAACAGTTGATTCGGTCTGCTTCAACCAAAATTCAAGCCGATATAGTAAACTTCTTTGTGAATGGACCTCTAGGATATAATGGGATCTATTGGTTTATCAGTGGACCGCAGTACACGATTTCTCCGGACTCATAAATTGTGGGCGGACCCAGTGCCCGAAGGCTAATGTTGGTAAAAATACTCTCGCCGTCTTCATCCAGCACGATCATAGCTTTATTTGTCCGAGGATCCTGAAGCACACTTTGAAAGTGAGATGAATAGCAGGACTGGATCGCCTCAATGGGCATCTCGTAGGCAATAAACTTACCGTAAGCAGTTAATTTGCTTAATAATTCAGGCTGATTGATCGAATCGTATTTAGACAAGATCAGTAACGGCCCTGTATGTGTAAACAATAGGAATGCTTTCATAAAACTCCTTTTAATAAATTATTATTAATCGGATCCCGAAGTTTGTAACTAACTATAGCCACGTGGTTATATTATAGTTAATTCTCGTGGTTATATGTTGTCATAAGAAAACCTGCCCTGGCGGTTGTAGTATCGTCTGAAAGGGACTATAGTTTAAGAATACAAAACCAGAGATATACTGATCCTTTTGCTTCAGCATCGATTGAATGCTCCGCTTTTGAAATTATCTGCCGCTATATTCAGTAGACAGTAATCCTTATCTAAAATAATTCGGCTTGTATTCTTGTGAGGTATTCTAAATATGGAGACTTATGGTAACATATAGCTTTCTGGATTCCTTTGTAATGACATTTGTCCCTCTCTTTATTGTCATCGGTGCAGTACAAAACTTGCCTTTTGTTATAGCTTTAAGCGAGAAAAGGACCCCTTTCGAGAGGAATAAAGTGATTCGCAATGCGGTGATTACCGCAGCAGTCGTTGGCTTGTTTTTTCTTTTTGTGGGGAAATTTATATTACAGCTTATGGGCATTTCTGTTGGTTCATTTGCTATCGGCGGGGGCATTATTTTGCTGGTCCTTTCGGTAAGCTATATGATTTCTGGCCGGACACACGAGTACGATAAAGAGGAAACGGTAGCAGTTGTACCCATTGGAACGCCCTTAACGGTAGGCCCGGCTACCATCACTACACTCTTACTTTTGGGAACCCAATTCCCTATTTATTGGGTATTAATTTCTTTTACCTTAAACATCGCCATAGTCTGGATTATCTTCAAACAAAGCAATAGAATCACCCGATATCTGGGGAGAGGTGGAGTTATGGCAGTGTCCAAAGTCTCCAGTCTTCTTCTGGCGGCTATTGCTGTTAACATGGTTATTCGGGGTTTGAGTATGATGAGAGTGTTAAATATCCCGGCTTAAGACTGAAATCAATCTATTAGCTTCTTTCGGGTGAAATATTCGTTATGATAAAAGAACCGAGTCTGATTTGTTTTTCTTGGGCTGAAGCCAGCATTTTATCCCGGTTTCAGCTTTACCTCGTCAGAGTAAAGTTAAAGGGGTATTTCAGCGGTCAGACGCGTACCCGTATCCGGGCTTGAATCAATTGTAAAACTACCCCCTAATAAGAGCACCCGTTCACGCATTCCACTGAGGCCGGTGGAAGCACCGACAGGGAGACTGGCAGCATTGAAACCCGAACCAAGGTCTTCGATAACCAGATGAATCTCTTTCCCATCAGCCCAGACATAGACATTGGCTTCATTCACTTTAGCATGACGAGCAATATTGGTTAGAGATTCTTGCAGGATACGGTAAATCGCAATGTTGATATCCGAATCGAAACTTCTATTTAAACCACTATGTTCAAAGGCCACCTTAATCCTGGTCTGAGCAGTGTATCTTTCGATATGCCAGAGCAAGGTGGGTAGTAAACCCAGGTCATCCAGCATACTCGGTCTAAGATTGAGGGACATCTCGCGGACTTGCCGGATTAGTTCACTAACTACGTTTTGAGCATCTGCCAGTATGGCTGAAGATTCTGTAGAAGAGAAGTGCTCTGCCTGGCTCATCATCAGCTTGAGCGATGTAAGAGACTGCCCGATCTGGTCATGCAACTCACACGCCACATGTTTCCGTTCATCTTCGTGGGCTCGAATTACTTCAGCGGCATAGAATCTTAATTGCTTGTTAGCCCGAAATAACTTAGCAGTCCGTTTTTTGACTTTAATTTCCAGGTTCTTTTTGGCCTTAACCAAGGCTTCTTCAGCCTTTTTACGCGCCGTGATATCTCGGATGTTGCATTGGATTACTCGATCTCCATCTACTGTGTAAACATTACTGACAAACTCCACATCCATAGATCGCCCATCTTTAGTCTCCAATGGTAGATCTTCATAGCGGATAAATCCTTTAGCTTTCAATTCGCAGAAAGCCTGCTGGCTGGCGGCGATATCTTTAAAGAAACCGATTTCCCAGAGCTTCTTGCCTAAAAAGTGTTCCTTAGTATATCCCAGCATTTCCGACAGGAAAGGGTTGACATCCGTGATTTCCCCGCTCCCGGCGTCAATAATCAATATTCCATCCTGGGCGGTCTCAAATAGCCGGCGGTAGCGAACTTCGGAGGCAACAAGTCTGTGTTCGATTTGCTTGTGCTCCGATTCCAGGGCATTCAGTTGGTCAATAACCTGGCGCATATCGCGCAGTTCGTCAGTCAACTCCGTTCTAGTTTTAGAGATATCGTCTTTCAATTCTCGCACTCTTTAAAAGATTATCTACCATTTGCTTCAGCTTGAGTATCTTAGCGGGTATATTTTCTGGCCTTCAAGGTAATATGTTCTTTGGGAATATTGAGTTTAGCTTGGAGCTCGTTGGCGAACTCCTGAGCATCTTGCTCTCTTTCAAAGAGCATTTGCGGGATGCCGTGCTTATCCTCGGTTTTCCCTTTAAACTCATTGATGTGTTGGTTGATGAAAGCCACCAGGTCCTCATTCCTTTCCGACCCAAAACCCTTGGTAACATATACTTCGTGAAACGCCCGATAACCTGGGCTATTACCCACTCTATGGGCTTGTCTTTCTTGATGCTCTGTCATATTCTTGTGTTCTGTCATTTCTCTCCTCTTACATCTTCCATTTCCTCAAACCATATTCCGGCGAAATCGCCCCATCTTTCTACATATTTATACCATTTGTTTATTTCTAGGAAGGGACTGGCGTCTTCCGTGTTTATATTGTAATGTTTTAGATAAGAGATATCCGGAAAAGTGCCGGCATTCCAGGATACGTGGAGGAATTCCAGAGCCTGGTCACTAAATAATTCGCGGACTCTCGGAACTACTAAGTCCTTGAGCAATATTTCGATGCCCGGGTTCAGGAGTAACTGAGCAATGACTTCTCGGTAGGGACCTTCTTTAAAATCAAAATCAGGTCCCAGTTGCTGCTTGCCATAGCCCTTAAGCCAGCGGTAAGTCTCTTTCTGATTTCCATTACCGAGTCCCCAAAGGAATCGACTGGCATTTTTGAAATACCTCTCCAACTTTCCCTTTTGTTTAATGTCCATTACTGAACTCCATTTAATAATTGGTTGTTATTTATTTACCAAATAACTTTATATATTCAGTATATATATTATTATAATAATATATTTATATCAATTAATTATATAAAACATATTGACAAATTGTCAATTACATATTATACTGTAAATAATGGTTATTAAGCCCTTTAGAGGGCTTAACCCATCTTTACTCACAATCCTCCGCATATTGGAACGTATCTTTGTTAATCACCCTCTTGATATATAGCTTTGAATTAGGAAACAAACCATCCAGGACATCTGGCTTCTCCGGGCTGTTGGCCTAGCGTATGCAGTACGGTAAGTTTGCTCTTTTTTGATTATATATATGGGTAGAGAACAGTCCTGGCCGGAGAAAGGGGGCAAAATGCTTAATCCATTTTATGGATTGTGGGTTATCATAGCATCTGGAATAGGAGCGCTCATAATTTTTAAAATGAAAATGAATAGCCCAGATTCTCACATTTGGGCTGTTTTCAGGCGTTGAAATATGGGCTCTAAAATCTAATATTAGGTGGGAACCTATCCAGTAATTAAGGAAGTGAAGACCGTGAAGACCTATGCAGAACCATACCAGGCAGTTATAAATGAGATTCCATGTGAATCGGATACTACAGCGGTGGCAGAAAGAATCCGGGTCACGTACCCTGAGCTTCTTAAGCAGTCAGATGAGCACATTGCCCGAGGGGCTTCAAATGCTCTCACATGGAATGTTTCAGTGCCTCCCGACTGTGTCAAAGTTCGGGTGCAGGATGGAGTAGTTACTCTAAGTGGTGAAATGGGCTGGGAGTACCAGAAGTTCGCAGCTGAGGAATCCGTGCGCTACTTTACGGGAGAAGCATTAGTCAATAATCAAATTAAGATTAAACCGAAGGTTAACTCGAGGTGGTAACGTGATTCTGGGGAATATTAATTTGAATAAATATATTAAAGGAGAATTACATTGGAAGTAAAACTGCAACCATTGGCTGACCGTTTAGTTGTCAAGCCGAGCCAGAAAGAGGAAATAACCAAAGGAGGTATCATTATACCGGATACTGCGAAAGAGAAACCCCAGGAGGGAG
>DEUU01000150.1 GCA_002362735.1 Dehalococcoidia bacterium UBA3254 | reverse complement strand
GGTCCTATCGAATCTTTCCAGTCCCATCCCGAAACGAAGTTTCCGCCCGGCATGCGCACTACCGGCAGACCGGTATTCTTTAATGCATCGATAAAATCTCGGCGGAATCCTTTTTCATCGGCAGTCGGGTGTTTCGGATTATACACGGTACCGTTGACCATGGAACCTATCGGTTCAAGAAAAGCGCCAAAAAGGCGTGGTGAGATGTTCCCGATCTTGTAGGCTGGATGGACTGTTATCGTTGCTGTGTTGCTCATCGTGCCATTTCTCCCGTTTGATTAATTTGTGGTATATCAGCGAAAATCCAACATATTATATATCTTAGTGAATATACGCTAGTAAATAACGCATGTACAGGAGCATAGAGATGTCGGGTGTATTTGATCCTTTGACAATCAACGGTCTGAAGATACGAAACAGGTTCATACGTTCGGCTACCATGGACAGCATTTTAGCTTCAGAGCGAAGGGTATAACAGTGAGTGCACCAATTTGTACAAACTTGTGAGTTTCGTTAGTATAATTAGCCTTGATAATTACCTTGTTTAACACTTAAATGGCAGTATCGATTTCGATACCTTGATATGTTGAGCGGTACTTGACGGTAGACAGAACCCGATGTTCGAAAGCCTGTTTGTTAGCTTGGAATAACCCACGAGATCGAATTTGTTGATCTCCAGTCAATTCTGACGGCGTTTTATTCTAAATGACTCACTTACGCTAGTTTGTTTTTGACTTTTTCCTGAGGTGCTTTGACTTTTCGGAACATAAAGAAGAGTGACAAATCGTAAGTAATTTTTAGCACGGCACAACCAATAATAGGTACCGTCGCGGAAAAAGCTTGCCATAAGGCACTGGATATAACCGGTGCTACAGTCCCGGTAACACCTCTCCCGACAGTATTGATTCCGGCCATTGCCACTCTTTCCTGGGGTTGCACCATGGACATGGTATAAGAGTCCCGGGTAGGCTGGTCCATCATGCTGAAAAATGACCTTAGTTGCCAGAAAACGATGACCAGACCCGGAGTTGGCGCAAAAACGGCAGCAACTAGAAACAGGCTTGATGGAATATGAGTAAAAACCATGGTATTAATGAGTCCGATCCAATTCCCAAGTTTAGCGGCAACCCATAAGGAAATTGCCCCGAGTACATTTGAGAGGGAAAATATAAGTGCCAGGTCTTTTAGAGTCATACCGAATCTTGTATAGAACCAGTATGAGGCAAGACTCTGAGCGAAAAGGGAACCGGCGAAACTATCGATAGCAAAAAGCCCGGTCAGGGTAAAAATTAGCCGTCTTGAAGGAAGCTTCAAAGGATTTGTCAAAAGTTTCTGTGTCTTTGTAACTTCTACTGCCGGAGATAAAAATGCGTAGAGAAACGTTGCGGCTAGCAGTATTACGCTGAATCCGATGTACATGGCTTTAAAAGAACCGAGTTCACTCATGGAAAAAGAAGTGCGCAGTAAAGGTGGTAATCCGGCTGCCAGTGCACCCACGGTAGCACCTACCAACCCGGAGATCCGATAGAAAGCAAAGAGGTCGGTTCGTTTTGCCGGGGGCGCCGTATCCGATAGACTTGCCTGCTCTAGAGGTGCCGCCGGGGAAATACCTCCGGCACCAACATTCCCAAGGAAAGCGATGAACATTAGCGGAATAAAGCTGTGCACAAACACCATGGCCAGTCCGGACACACCGGTCAACGCCGCAAAGAAGACCATCAAGCGCCTACGGCCAATCCTGCCAGCGATCAAACTCACCACAAGAGTGAGTGCAGCCGAGCCAGCCACCCCCGCACTGAGAAAAGCCCCGATTTGTATCAGGCTGTATCCAAGTTTGTCCAGATATAGAGCTAGAATTACCGAAGCCGCACTCTGAGCCAGGGTACGGATTGCTAGATTAACGATAAGTAGCTTGCCGTCTTTATTGATCCAGTTCGGTCCGAGACTCATTTTAGGAGCTGTCCCCCTTTATAAAAAGAAGGTTTACCATCGATACTTCAAGCTGTTTGCACAGCATATAGTAATTTGACCTGAATTTAAAGGATGTAATATTATATCCCTCTAGGGGGGATATATGGCAAGCTTCTTAAAAAGATACAGGACTGTTCTCATTTCACGAGAATTCATTATCACCGCGACCACCGCAGTATTAATATTGTCCAGTGCGATCATCGGCCTGTTTCGAGGTGCATCGCTGGTCGCAACTATTTTTGCACTGGCAGCAGTCGTTGTAGGCGGATTACCAATCATTATCGGTGCGATTCGGGGTATTTTCAGACGAGAGATGAATGTCGATGAGCTTGTTGCCATCGCCATCATTGTATCCGTATTTTTCAAGGAATATCTTTCGGCGGGTTTCGTTGCTTTCATGATGCTCTTCGGAAAGATACTCGAAGATTTCACAGCAGAAAGAGCGCGGACAGCGCTTGGTGACCTCGGGAAATTGATTCCTACTACTGTTTGTATTCGTCGAGATAGTAAAGAATCTGTCATCAATTTGGACGATGTGAAAATTGATGATGTGATAATAACAAAGTCAGGTGAGCGTATCGCGGTCGACGGAGTGGTAATATCCGGTCAGGCATCAGTCAACCAGGCTCCGATCACCGGAGAGTCAGTACCTGTTGCCAAAGTTAAAGGCAGTGAGGTCTATGCCGGGACACTGAACGAGTTAGGAGCTATAGAGATAAAGGCTACTAAGATTGGCGATAGTACTACGCTCTCCAGGATAGTGGATCTAGTGGAAGAAGCAGAAGGTAATCGTGCGCCGGTCGTACGAGTAGCAGACAAGTATGCGAAATATTTCACTCCACTGATCCTGGTTGTGTCCGGTATTGTCTATATTATTACCCGCAATATAACCAGTGCATTAGCAGTACTAATCGTAGCTTGCCCCTGTGCCCTGGTCATGGCTACTCCTATCGCTGTTATCGCCGGTGTCGCCAACGGTGCCAGGCGAGGTATTCTGATAAAAGGTGGTGCCCGGCTTGAAGCAGCCGGCCGGGTGACTGCTATGGCCCTGGATAAGACCGGTACAATCACCATGGGTGAACCACGGGTGGTGAGGATCACTGCCTTCGCTGGAATGACAGACCGGGATGTTTTGGGAATGGCAGCAGTAGCTGAAAGGTTGTCGGAGCATCCATTGAGTAAAGCTATTCTTAACAAAGCGATAGAATTGAACTTAAGTATTTCCGGTGCCGACGAGTTCCATGTTATCCCCGGACAAGGAGCGATTGCGAAACTAAATGGATCACTGATAATTGTCGGTACGGAGAAGCTTCTTCAGGAGCAGAACGTTACTCTTCCATCTTCCGCACATTCTGATATTAGTAGTATGGCTGAGGAGGGGTTGACGCCGTTTCTGGTAGCCTTATCGGGCAAAGCTATCGGTATAATCGGTGTAGCTGACACTGTACGCAAAGATATGAACCTTGCTATTGGGCAGTTGAAACGCTCAGGCGTGAAGAGGGTGGTAATGCTTACCGGAGATAGTCCAGAGGTCGCCAAATGTGTTGCTACCTCTGTGGGGATTGATGAATGGCAAGCCAGATTACTCCCGGCACAGAAAGTCGATGCAATTAAACAGCTGCAGGATGAAGGTTATAAGGTAGCAATGGTAGGAGATGGAATAAACGACGCTCCGGCACTTGCTCAGGCGGACGTCGGAGTGGCGATGAGCATTTCCGGGACTGATGTTGCTATGGACACGGCGGACATTGTGTTGATGAAAGACGATGTCCTTAAAGCGGCTGAGGCCATTAATTTGAGCCGGTATACCCTGAGAACGATAAAACAGAATCTTGCTTTTGCTCTGGTATTCAATCTAATAGGTATTGGCGCTGCCGCTTCAGGTATTCTGAGTCCCATAGGAGCGGCACTATTCCATAATCTTGGTTCAGTTGCGGTGGTAGTTAATTCCGCCAGGCTGGTCAGCGCACGGAAGATCACCTTTACTTGACCCAGTAATGGGATTAGTCAATATACTTATCTAAAGCTTTCTTCAGGTTTTGCCATTCTGCTTCGTAGGTACCTTTGTCTACCGCTTCGGTCATACAGGTCTGTATGTGGTCTTCCAGAACGATCTGGCTGGCTTTTTGTATTGCCGACTTTACTGCAGCCAATTGGATCAATACTTCAGGACACGGCCGGTCTTCCTCCAGCATTCGCTTAATCGCCCGGATATGCCCCTCAGCGCGTGATAATCGGTTGATCACTGTCTTCGTCTGAAAATGACGGTGTCCGGGATGGTCTTCGGTATGTATATCTTTCATTGGCCTGCCCTCCGCCTTCATGATATGCCAGATATCCGAATGGAGCAAGTTAAGTCAGATCGGAAGTTACTAACCGGGTTTATTTCTTTGTTGCTTTACTACGTAGGAAAAATCCCTTCATAAACATAAAACTGGTTTCGCCGGTTTCTATCTCAGTAAAGGAGTTTGTTTTGAGGATTGGAGCCAATTCACGGATATCATATTGTTTGTTGCGCGTTGCCCCGTCAAAGATAAAATAGTGGCCTCCGGGTTTGAGAACACGATATATTTCTTGAAATCCCTTATTTCTAACCTCATCCGGCATATGAAAAATCATGAAACTGCAGATTACCGCGTCAAAATGATTATCCGGTAAAGGAATACTGGCGATACTGCCAACTTTAATCGAAACATCCATCTGTTTTCGTGTTACTTTCCGACCAGCCGCCGCCGTCATTTCAGGGGCAATATCGATACCTACCGCCTCCCCTGATGGTCCTACTTGTTCTTTTGCCGCGATAATTAACGACCCCGTGCCGCAGCCTATTTCCAGGACTTTATCTCCGGGTTTCAACCGTGCAAGTTCGATTTCCAACTGCCGTAACTTTTTCTCTCTTCCCAGGCTCATAAATGTCATTAACAGGTCATAATACGGTGCCCAATTTCCCATGCTCCCGTGTTGCTTCTTTTCCACTGTCGCCGTACGGATTTTACTCAATGAATACTCCTCCTCGGGTTAATAAACCGGACGAATTCGCATGTTAACAATCAGGGATTTTCTTGTTGCAGTAATTTATCCACATGTTCCAGCATAATGGTACGATTTTCCAGAGCGATTCGCATATGCTCTTCAGTACCGGTAAGGAAAGAAACAATCTGTTGTTTCTCTTTTTCGGATA
>DEUU01000411.1:16050-28334 GCA_002362735.1 Dehalococcoidia bacterium UBA3254 | reverse complement strand
CTGAAGTTTAGGTAACATCTCCGCCTTATCAGGCATATCGATCATGATTTGACTGGCGATTGGCGGTGTCGCTGTCTGGTTATTCTTATAGACCGCTGTCACTGATTTTCCGGCCAGGGCATCCGGAGTCAACCAGTCTATACCGTGCAGGGAGAAATTAGTGCTGCTGTCAAGAGCCAGTGTAACCTGGTTTGGAGTCCCGGTGGTATTAATCACAATCTGGCTGGAGTTGATGCTGGAAACCGTTCCCTTCACCATGGTAATGTTTTTATCTGGAACAGGAATTGCGTTCACGGACATTTTCCCGGCTGCGAGAGCCGGGACCGTGAAAGCTGCCACCAGCGCAATCACGATAAAAATGATGCTGCCGATGATAATGGGTTTGCGTTTAAGTTTCTTTATCATTTTTCCCCCCAACGCTATTTTTCAACCGTGTCTTGCAAGTATACCTTGGCATTGTACCAGACTATTGTTAAGAAATAGTTAATTTTGAGAGCAATATTGGTTAGTTTTCTCTTCCCCGGTAAACGGAAAATGATGAGAAATTAATAACTTTTGAAGCACGATGAATAAAATGAATGTTGAGGTGTATTGTCACATCCTTCACGATGAGCATTTTTGTCCGTCATCTGAAGTCGCTGATTAAAGAGGATGCGGCAACATCAGTGGTGTAGTGGATTGTATGAAAAAATAAATCCCTAACCCTCTTCCGGTATCTCAGTATGTGGCGTGGTTTCTCCAACCGATGCAGTCCTTTTAGTCGACGCAGTCTTTTCAACCGATGCAGTTTCTTCATCCGGTGCCACTTGTTCAATGGGTGCAGTCTCTCCATCTTTTTGGGACTCGTAGATGATTTCAACCCTGGCTGCTTTTCCGCTGCTTAGATTGATGACAATCTCTACATCTTCCTCGACTTCGGACAGCTTTTTTGCCAGCTCTTTAGCTTTTTTTAAAGGCAGAGGAAAAGACAGGGTGTTATCTATTTTTAGCCAGGAGGGAATTGCAGGCAGGTGGGTATTAATTGTTAATTTTTTCGGCATATTGGTCTCCTTTATACTTTTCTCTCTTTCATTCTATACTGTGAAGGCTTAAGTTTGTGTTGCCAATAATAAAATGATAAGGGTCTTTGATTCCTGCAAACGATAGTATATAATACTGACAATTTACAGAGAGAAAACCAGTAAAGAGGAGAGAGTAATTGGGCGATAGATTGAAAGGAAAAGTTGCTGTAATAACCGGGAGCGGGAGAGGAATTGGCCGGGCGGAGGCCTTAGCTCTGGCGGCCGAAGGCGCTAAAGTGGTTGTCAACGATCTGGGCATAGCTGCAGATGGTTCCGGTATCCCGGAAAAAGGTCCCGCGGATCAGGTGGTGGCAGAAATCAAGAACGCTGGAGGTCAGGCAGTAGCTAACTATGATAGCGTTGGCATTCCAGCCGAAGCGGATAATATCATTCGAACTGCCGTAGATAACTTTGGCCGGCTGGATATTTTGATCAACAACGCTGGAATCGGCGGATCAGTCACATCCAGAAATATTTTCGATATGCCGGACGAGATATGGGACCGGATGATGAAGGTCCACCTTTATGGGACCTTTTATATGACCCGGGCGGCTTGCCGGATCTTCCGGCACCAGGACGGCGGACGAATTATTTTTACTTCTTCACCGGCTGGCCGGGGATTGGCTACTATCAGCCATTATTCCGCTGCCAAAGAAGGCATAGTCGGTTTCATGAAGGCTGTGGCCAAAGAGATGAGCCAGTTCGGAGTTACCTGTAATGCGATCCGTCCGGCTGCATTTACCAGACTCACCCCGGCACACCATCTGAGGGATCAAAAACTATCTGCGGAGGAAATCACTCCTTTCATCGTTTATTTGTGTAGCGATGCTGCGAAGAATGTCAGCGGTCGTGTCTTCTGGGTAATGGGTAATCTCATACAGCTTGAAAAATCGATTGAATCCACTCTTTGTACTCAGGGAAGGTGGACGGTAGATGCTCTAACGGAGATTTTCCCCACTACCCTGGGGCAGGGATTAGAAATGCCTTCGCCCACCTCTCCGCCGTTATAAAAAATTATCTTTGAGGTGATTTCAATTACCGTATCATGTTAGAATATCAGATACCGGAGTGCTCCAATCGCAGTGCGGTTGTTAGTGAACCCATACGGAAAGCAACTTAATCTGTCCCTACAAGAAGAGCAATCCTATTCCAGGACCCCTTATCGTCCGGGGAGAAACGACTCCTTGCAATATGATAAGAAAAGCAGGTATCCTGAATGACTAATGGCTATGCCGGTAAGATACTGAATATCGACTTGACGAACGCCAAAATCACCCGGTTCTCAACGTCGGATTATTCTGGCAAATATCTTGGTGGCCGCGGCCTTGCCTCCCGAATCTACTGGGAGAGAGTTAAGCCAGGAATCAGTGCCTGTGACCCTGAGAACATTCTTATCTTGATGAACGGTACGCTGGTCGCTGCTGGAGCGCAGGCAGCCAACCGGATGATCGTAGTGGGAAAGTCTCCCATGGCTTATCCCGAAAGCTACTGCTACGGGAACGTTGGCGGATTTTTCCCGGCAGAGCTCAAGAAAGCCGGGTATGATGGCATTGTCTTTGAGGGGCGCTCTCTGAGACCGGTCTATCTTCACATCGAAGATGATCTGGTCGAGTTGCTGGATGCTTCTGCGTTATGGGGTCTAGGCGCCTACCGGACCGGTGAATTGCTTCAACAAATTTACGGTTCCAATGTGAAATATTTCACTACCGGTGTTGCCGGAGAAAGAATGGTCAGGATATCGGTAACCGTGGCTTCCCATAATTCTACTTCCACCGGCGGCTATGGCGCGGTCATGGGTTCAAAGAATTTGAAAGCGATTGTTGTGAGAGGTACCCATAAAATTTCCGTTGCTGAACCGGAGCGTCTTAAAGAGCTTAATCGTTATACTCTCCATATCGGTAAGCGCAACCAGCTGGTAATTCCGCCGCATATCTTGCGTTCAAAACATGTCGATCTGGTGAAATACACCGGCCGTCAAGGGTGCTATCAGTGTGCTATGGAATGCGCCGGTGGAAAGTATCTTTATGGAGGCAAGCTGGAAGGCTTAAGGCGCTGCCAGTCACAGGAATTTTACCTGCCATGGGAATATAATGACCACGAAGACGAGCCGATAAAGACTCTTTTCGATGCTCCGACTCTGGCTAACGATTATTCTCTGGGTACATTTGAGCTTACGGAGATATTGAACTGGATTTATGCCTGTTACAAGACAGGGATTTTTACCGACGACCAGACCGGCTTGCCTCTTTCCCGGATGGGGACCAGGGAATTTCTGGAAAAATTCTTGCATTCTATTGCTTACCGCGAAGGCTTCGGCGATTTGCTGGCGGAAGGCATCCCGCGGATTAAAGAAAGGGTATCTCCGGAGGCCAGGGCTTTGATCAGTCCTCAGGCGGCAAGCATCGGACAGTATGATATGATCTCGCCGCGGGCGTTTGTTTACCATGGCTTGCTTTACTCCATGGAACCCAGAGTTCATCAGGCTTTGATCCACGATACCACCTATCTGTATGTTAACTGGCTTTTAAATCGGACTGAAGTTTTTCCCCCCAGTCCCGTCACCAGCCAGGTTTTTCATGCTGCCGCCAAACTTTTTTGGGGCAGCGAAGCCGCCGGGGATGTCTCAACTTATGAAGGCAAGGCTTTAGCTTCCAAAAAAACACAGGACCGTACTTATATCAAAGACAGCCTGGGTCTCTGTGATTATGCCTGGCCGATTATGTATTCTTTCAATACCCCGGATCACGTGGGAGATGCCGATTTGCCTTACCGTGTATTCACTGCCATTACCGGTATCTCCGGGGACAGGATTGAAGAATGTGCAGAGAGGATCTTTAATTTGCAGCGGATGATACTGCTTGAAGAGGGCCGGAAAGTCCCGGAAGCCGACTATCCCCTGGAAATGAATTTTACCCAACCTCTGAGTGGAGATACTCCCTTCCGCATGGTACCAGGTCCCGGTGAAAAGATGGTGGATACTGCAGGTTTTATTCTGGATCGGCAAAAATTCAGTCAAATGCTGAAGGAATATTACGGCCTTCGGGGATGGGATGAGAAAACCGGCATACCCCTTAAACAGACCCTTAACGGGCAGGGACTGGAAGACGTCGCTGCCGGCTTTAATCCTCCAGAATGATCCTGGCATCCACCGCTATCGCGCTTTTCTCTGAGGCGATGACCGGATTCAGGTCCAGTTCCTTAATACGCGGGTTTGCCGTAACCAGCCCGGAGACTGCCAGAAGCATTTTTTCCAGGCTGTCTTTATTCACCGCCGGTTGGCCGCGGAAGCCATTCAGCAGTTTATAGCCTTTGATTTCTTTAATCATTTCGGAGGCATCCAGTTGATTGATCGGCGCGAGGCGGAAAGAAACATCTTTCAGGACTTCTACCCAGATTCCGCCCAGGCCGAACATGATCACCGGTCCGAATTGTTTATCTTTGGAGGTACCGATAATTACTTCGATGCCAGGAGGCGCCATAGCCTGTACCGAGACTCCTGTGATCTTTGCCGCAGGATAGGCTGCAGTTACGGATTTGATGATATCATCGTAAGCTTTGCCAATCTCGTCATCGGTCTTTAAATTCAGTTTGACTCCGCCGCTGTCACTTTTGTGTATCACATCCGGGGAGATTACTTTTAGAACGGAGGGAAGCCCCACTTTTTTGCTTAGCGAGATTGCTTCTTCTCTGGAGGTCGCTAAAATGGTGTTGGTGACATTTACGCCGGCTTCTTTTAAAAGTTTTTTGGCCTCTATTTCACCCAGCAACATAGAATTTGCTCCTGCCCCCAGGTTCTCCGGCTTTACGCTGACTCAAGGATCTGGATCATCCTTTTACGCAATTTTTCCGTCAGGTCGCGCAGGACCTTTTGTTCGGCTGCATCCAGGCATCCTATGACTTCTTGCGCATGCTTATTGCCCAGTTTAAAATTCTCTTTAACACGCTCCAGACCGGCATTCGTCACGTTGACATAAGTCACGCGGCGGTCTTTAGGGGTATTTTCCCGGATTATCAGTCCCTCGGCTTCAAGATTATCGACGATTTGAGTGATGCTGTGCTTGGACCGGTACATCATGCGTGCAAGCTGAGTGGGGGTGGCTGTTCCGCCAGCGATGACCAGAAGCCACATCGCCACGGTTTGTAAAGGACTTAATTTATCCTTCTTCATAGTGATTTCAAGGTATCTTTGCATCGTGTCTGAAAGACGTACGTATGTCCAGAAGTCCATCTCGGAAATCTTTTGGCTGAGTTTTTTTATTTCTTCAGGGCTGGGGTGAGAGTAAATTTTTTCTTTCTTCATAACACAATCAACCTTTTTTCATCTGGTCAACTATTTTCTGACTTATTGTACCATAGCTTGATGCCGGATACTATTAATTCGACATTATTTGGTCCGAGAACTGCGAGTACGTATTGAAAGATACATAAATATACGGATTGATAAATACATGATTTTTTTATATCATTACTAACTAATATGGTGAAAATACAGGTTATGGTGGTGGATGACCATCCGGCTTTCCGCGAAGGTCTGTCCCGTCTGTTACAAGAAGAACCGGACATAGAGGTGGTGGCAACTCCCGAAGATGGAGTGCAAGCCGTCGATTTAGCCAGTAAGCTTAAGCCAAACGTCATTGTGATGGATATTTCCATGCCAAAAATGAACGGCATAGATGCTGCCAAGCTTATTAAAGCCAGTTCGCCGGAAACAGCGATTCTTATCGTCAGTGCTTATAGCTATCAATCCTATATCCTGGCTGCATTGAGAGCAGGAGCAGCAGGATATTTACTCAAGAATGCTCCTCTTCAGGAACTTATAAAGGCCATCCGACTGGTATCTTCCGGCGAAGGTGTTTTTGATATGAAAGTCACGGGTAATCTCCTTCGCCACCTGGCTTCGGAAAAAGCCGATGTGCGTAAGGATATGGAAGAACTCCACCCGCGTGAGCTTCAAATTTTGACTTCAGCAGCCAGGGGATTGGGAAACAAAGAGATCGCCGGAGAGCTCGAGATCAGCGAACGCACAGTCCAGACCCATCTGGTAAATATCTTCCGCAAGCTGCGCGTCAGCTCCCGGACGGAAGCCGTACTTCAAGGTCTGAGGCAGGGTTGGCTGAAGCTGGAAGATTTACCGGCCAGCCGCGCTTCGGAGGGATAAAAAAGGGCTGGATGCTAACTTTTTCTCAAGCCGGTCTTATTTTACTCCGTGTAGAGACTAACGAACGAGATACCTCGCGACCGCGTTCCAGTGCCCTCGAGGCCATCTCTTTAAGTGCTCTGGGACTGACTTTTTCGTTGTTGACACACCACTGGTATATTGCTTGCCCGATGACGTAAGTGCCGGCATAAGACACAGCCACCTGGGGAATGATACCGATGGCTGGGATTAGTCCTACGAGCTGGCGGGCAATCAGCCGCCAGAGAAATCCGGTGCCGACTACGGTGGTCAGCTTGGGTATGGTCTGCCGCCAATCCGATGGTAGATCGAAAGCCAGAGCTATTTTGTAAGCCATGATAGCTTGATTTTTCGTCAGGACTACAATGTCAGCTATATTCAAAGGAATAGTCAGCAGGATATTTATTCCAGCCAGTCCGGAAGTTAAGCTGTAAGCGGCATTCACAAAGCTGGTATCTTCAATCAGCTTTCTTGACACAGGCTCTCTGAAAATAGGCAGGTGGCGGGCTAAAATAATTTCCCGGCCTTTAAAGATACGCATCATGGCCGGGACCAGTTTTTGGACAATTGTTTCAGGGTCATTCGCTGAGATCGCTACTATCTCGTTTCCCATCCAGTGCATGGCTTCATTAGAAACGTCATGATCATTCTGAAATAAATCGACTTTGTTATAACAGATGATCACCGGTACCCGGGCGGATTTATATTTATTGAGAATCTGTTGTTCGGCATCATATTCGGGCTGTCCGGCAGCTACCATCATTATCACCAGGCTCACCGGTTGAGTAGGAATATCTTCATTTAATTGAAGCTCACTAACTGGTCTGACGAATACCGGCTCGATTTTACCCGGTCCGCTAAGGAGCTGGTTAGTCAAGGTAGTTTTCCCCACCCCGGTCCGACCTGTGATAACCAGATGGAATGCTTCTTCCGCCTGGTTGCGGATCGCATTCAGGTCAATTTCCCGCAGCGTCTTAAATCCGCTGGCTAGATCCGGCAGCTTTGGCATTACGTCCCAACCTTTTCATTAGATAGTAAGATTTCTGTCCTAGTTAAAGCATATTCATAATTGTTTCAAAGATCAAGATGAAAAAATCCCATGTTTAAGCGTAAATAACGGACGTAAAAATACGGAGAGAATATTTTTTGGCGAAAAGATGGAGCGGGAGACGAGATTAGAACTCGCGACTTCCTCCTTGGGAAGAAAGTTCTCGAGTTTTGAATATAACTCGCAACAAAATCATTTAGGCGAGAACATAACTTCAAAATCTAATAATGCAGCCATTTCTCTCGAATCCGTTGCCAAAGGCTATTTATTAAATTGCCGCTGTGAAAATAAATCTCCAAAAACTCTACATAAATATGAAGAAGTGATAAAACATTTTATCTGGTTTGCTAGGCGATCCGGTTTTCCTGATCAAATTGACAAGTTAGACCCTGAAAATTATGGCACTCGCCTTCAGATAATTTCCAAAAGCGGAGAAGTATTTCAGGCTGTATATAAAGAATCTGTCTTTAGATGGGTGCTAACTCACCATAAAAATATGCCTCAAATCTAAATTAGGATTGAACGGCAACTTCGTAAATTTCCACTATAGGTTTTTGAGCCGATCCAGTGCTCTGCGCTGCATTCGCCCGTAGCTTATTAGCTGCTAAAGAACTATCTTGTAGATTCTTTTCCGTGTCCCAAAATGTTATTCCAACACTCTTTCCGCTTTTCCGGTCAACCATAATCATCGCTTGCTTAAATCCTGGCATCTTCTTGACAGAAGGTATTACCTGTTCTCTGTATTTACGTATCCCATCTTCCATTCGCTCCGGTTTACCAAAAATTGTTGATACTCGTGCAAAATAATTTTTCTCCTCTAATTACTGCCTTTTGCTTAAGACCTATTTTTATTCTATCAAAGTACAGTTAGTTAAAATGCTTCAATCGTTCGTTACATTTGCGGTTGGTGAGCTGAAATCTGTAAATCTATCAAGATTTAGAGGTAGTGGGAAACAACCATTGACACCCATTATTCTTTGGAATAAATTTAGGCTGTGAAAAGATTCTGGAGAATATTCTGGATAGTCTATGCCTGGTTATTCTTGGTTATAGGTATCTCAGGAATAATATCAGATTTTATTTATGGAAGAGTAGTACCAGCAAAAGATATGTTTTTTTCCATCATCTATATTCCTGCCATCTTTGCCATTTTAGGCTATGCTCATCGATGGAGGGTCTGGAAATCTGGGGTTTACTTTTGGAGAGCTTATCTGTTTATTTATATCGCTAGCAGTATTGCTCAATTATGGCTTAATAACTGGTTACCTTCCCAAATAGCATATAGAGATCTATTTATAACTTTGGTCGGTGTTGTAATTCCTCTCATACTTGTTATCTTCAGTGTGATAGGTGTCTATTTGTATGCTTTCAGGTTTCTTAGAATAAAAAATGAACTTCTCATTAACCCTGAACGTTAATCGATTCTACTCTCAATTATGATACCAATTCTTGTAAAAATAGCGGATAAGTTAGAAGCCATTCCTGGCTATAACTATCCGCAATACTAACGGAGAAACTGATATCTGTAAGCCGGTTAATATAGTCAGAATTACTTAGTCCTTTTAGGTAATTTCCCCCTAGAGTTAATATCCTCATCATGCTAGTTTAATCATATCTGCTTCTTATTAACTGAATTTCTATGGAGGTGGATATGAAGGCTTTTGACAGCTTTGATAGAGAAGACAAGAGGATATTATCCCGAATTAATAGAAAACCCTACAGATTCTATTCATTAATTGATCTTTTACCAAAAACCGAAGACCAATTATATGCGAATCAGGATTTAATAAACCAATTCGAAATTAGATTGAACCAATTAAATGAATCCAGAATTATATACAAAGTCGCTATCAAAGCAAAAACTTACTATTTTTCCCCAAAAGCTGAGAATGATTAACCTCTTTTAAGAAATACTCATGAAAATAGCGGACAAACTTATATCAATTTCTGATCATCGCTTATCCGCTATTCTATGGCGAAACAGAGATTTGTATGCCGAATAAGATTTAACTAAGTACTTTTATTCCTTTTTTATTCCGGTATAAGCCATTGCCCATTTCCAAAAACCCGCAATAAAAAATGCTATCCCCAATAAAAACCAGTTAGTGGGCTCTAGGCCTATAACTCGATTAATGACATCGCTGACAATACCTATTACCACGCAGATTGTGCCTATCCAGTCGGAAACTATCGATACTTGCGCTCTCCATTTAGGTCTTCCAAATACCAAAGTGTGCAAATTCTTCGAAATTTCCGCCATCTGACTTACCCCTCCTTTATATAAATATAGCCGGTTAGTTTATATTGGAGTATCGTTTTTACCGATAAGATTATCAATCAGCCTAACATAAATAACGGAAGATCATTAAGCCGTTAGTGAACATGAGATCGATAAACGGATTAAGATTTAATAATTCAATTAGGGGTTTTTGTGTTTAATTCAAAATAATGAAAAAGGTAAATTAATTTTTCCCTAGTTGAGGAATAGCTCCTAATTGCTGCATCAGGCTCATTCTGTCATAAGCACCCCAACTCTCAACCAGCTTTCCATTAGCTATTTTATAAATACTAATGCCTTTAAGAATTATTTTTTTACCTGTTGGAGCTATCCCCATAAATGGCCCCTGATGAGTACCCGTAGCGAAATATCTGATTGTTACTTTATCACCCTCCGCAAGCATATCCTCAACTGTAAATCTAAAGTCAGGGAAGGCTGCAAAGATAGCCTGATTGGATTGTTTAGATTGTGCCAGATTCATGTCACCCATAACACCGTGAGCTTGATATTCGGGTGCATGAATTTCATCATAATGTTTTAAATCTGGATCTGAAGTAGCATCTAAGCCATAATATCGGCGGATAAGTTCCTTGTTTTCTTGGATAGACATAGAATTATCCCTCCTTAACTATTTCTTAAGACTTTACCTAATTTTATGCTAGAAGGTTATACTTTTCAATAGGTATTATTCGCTGAAGAATTAAAATTGAATGAAGCCTGTCATCACGCGATTTGATCTTTATGAGACTGAATCTTTTCTGCCAATAGACTAATCCGCTGGATATCCAATGGCAACTGCTGGTTATTTCGATGCGTTTCGTTCTCTGTCCCAGCGAAACATCTCTAACAAGAAGAATGCTAGGCTGCCAGCGAAGAGCGCACTCCCAATATTAAGCATCACAAGTTGCTGGAATCCGTAAAAGATATTACCTGAAATTGAAGCCAACACTACGCCGGTAGCTGCCAAGGTAGCAAAGATGATGAATGCTCTAATAGGAAGTTTATTCATTGTAATCCTCCTCAATATATTTCTTTAAACCATATATGTTTATTCATCCTTCCTTGAGTCTAAACGTGTTGAATCATCTTTTAGTTTTATTTGTCGGTTGGCGAGGTTTTTCGATTCCGGTTATTAATACTTCAGCTAAAGCCGTGGCGGTGTTCCTTAAGGAAAAATATCCTGGATCAGCAAGCCATTGGTACATGATGCCATTTTGTAACGCCAAAAAAGAACGAGCCATATCCGATGGATCTAAATCATTACGTAATTCCCCAGCGTCGATACCTTGTTGCATTGTATTGGTGATGCCGTTAATAAGTGTTCTGGATGATTCAAGCTGTTCTTTGCGGCTTGGTTCCAACTCCGGGTTCATGGCAGTTTTAAAAAGAGTAATCTCTATGGTGGCACGAAGGTCATTGTCATCTTCTATAATAGTCAATAAGCGGACAAACACTCTCCGAAGTAATTGTTTGAAGGTTCCACCTTCTGAGATCGCTTGCTGAGTAATAAATTGAATACGCTCAGAGAATTCGTGCAGAAGTGAGTTGTAAATCTCAGCTTTACCTTTAAAGTGCCAATAGATAGCGCCCCGAGTCACTCCTGCTTCGCGCGCAATATCTTCCAGAGTAGAGGTGGAGTAGCCCCTAATACTGAAAACTGATAGTGCTACATTGAGTATTTTCTTGCGGGTAATTGCTGCTTCTTTCTTTGTCTTACGCATAAGCTTCTCCTTTTGTATATATATTAACATACATGAATGTATGTATGTCAAGTATGGTTTCAGGAAATTCTCAGGAGATGGTAACGAATAGCAGCAAATCAATCAGGCGTAGAGTAGCAATTTGATTATTATTCAGGCCAATACAACATATTTAGAATAATTATATGCCTTATTCAACGATTTAAGTTAAACTATCTTATATCTTGAGCCCAAGGGGAAAGGGTGTATTGTATTCAAGTCTTCGGGGTTTTCACATACACTTAATTTACACAAATGCAGCCTTGAAAAATACACACTTTTCATTTTCCCGTTTAATTCTTATCCTCGAGTAGTTTTATTGACTAATAAAACAAAAATTAAAATTAATTAATTTCAATTCCTTTGTTTCAAAACACAAAAATTTTCCTTGAGACAAAGCGAAATTTTTCTTTAAATTAAATCAAGCGAAGCTAAATCAAAGCTAAGCAAAAAGAAAAATTGGAGGCATAAAATGACAACCAAGAATGTGACCACAGCAAAGGAAAAAGTGAGTCAAAAAGAATCCCAAGCACCCTCAAAAGAGGCAATTGTCAGCGTTAATGAATTGGCGAAAAAACTCAATATTCTGCCAAAAAGATTAAGGTCATTTTTAAGGGTTGAATATCCCAGAGACAATAAAGGTAAGAAGTGGGAGTTGACTACCCCCCTCGCCGGGAAAATCGAGAAAGATTACAAGGCCAAAATCAAAGCTAAAGACGAGACAAAAAAAGAAGAACCTAAAACCATTAAAGAACATCTACCTAAAAAGGAGACAATCGAAATAAATTCCGAAATCAAACAAGAAAATAAAAACATAGAACCCGGCAAATAGCCCAGAATAGAGAGAAGTTAATGATACCGATGGAGAAAATCAATAATATGAAAAATAATAAAAACCATTTAAATCGAAATACTAGAAACGATATTAGCAGGGGCAGCACTGCTCCTGTGGAGCGGATGGAGCGGGAGACGAGATTCGAAC
>DEUU01000411.1:0-15802 GCA_002362735.1 Dehalococcoidia bacterium UBA3254 | reverse complement strand
ACGAGATTCGAACTCGCGACTTTCTCCTTGGGAAGGAGACGTGCTACCACTGCACTACTCCCGCGTGAATAATTTCATTTTACCTGCAATAATAATCCTTGTAAAGAGCAAGTTAAAAATGATTTATCTAAATTGACCCGCTATAATATTTTAAAGCTAATTGGAGATTTTAACATTATGACCTGTGACATAGACGTTGTGATTATCGGCGCCGGCTTGATCGGCCTGGCCATCGCCTCCCGGGTTGCTGATGAAAACAGGAACGTTTTTATTCTGGAAAAGAATGACTCCTTCGGGCTTGAAACCAGCAGTCGGAACAGCGGCACTATCCACACCAGCGTACTCAGTTCGGGAGGTTCTGCTAATGCCCGTTTCTGCCTGGAAGGAAATTCTCTGATGTATGAGATATGCCGGGAGTATGGGATTGCTCATATCAAATGCGGAAAGGTTATTATTGGGGTGGATAGTGTGGATATGGCCCTTCTCGAAAAGGTTTACCAGCGCCGGGAAGATGGCGTCCGGATGCAATGGCTTTCACGGCGTGAGATAAATGAGTTAGAGCCGGATGTAAAAGCCGAGGTTGGGATTTTGCTTCCTGAAGCCGGTGTGGTGGATATATACAGCTTGATGCAGTGTTATCTGGGGCTGGCCAGAATAAAAGGGGCTCAATTGATGTGCAGGTCTGAAGTCACCGCTATCGAGAAATTAGCTGAAGGATACTGGGTTGAGCTTAGGGCTGCCGAAGGGATTTCTCACCTTCAAACTCGGGTTGTTATTAACTGCGCCGGACTGTACAGCGACCAAATAGCTGCGATGGCAGGGATAGATACGGTTAAAGAAGGCTACAAGCAAATCTATTTAAAAGGCGAATATTATTCTATCGCCTCCCAATGGGCTAAGAAAATGGACCGCAGGCTTGTCTATCCCATTGCCCGGCCGGACAGGTTGATGGGACTGCACAACGTTTTTGATGTCGACCGTCGGGTCCGCCTGGGACCGGACTTCTATCCGGTCGATAAGATAGATTACTCTATTGATAATTCTCGGAAACATTTATTTTATGAGGGAGTAAATCGCCTTTTCTCCGGTGTGGGATATGAAGATATTGAGCCCGAATCAAGCGGTATTATGCCCCGGCTCTATCTTTCAACGGATAATTTTAAAGAATTTATCGTCAGGCATGAACAGGACCGGGGACTGCCCGGACTGATCAATCTGGTCGGTATTGAAACACCGGGTGTTACCGCTTCTCCCGCCATTGCCAGGTATGTTAGTATGATAGTAAACGACATTCTGGGGTCCTGAGCTGTATGATTGTTGCTATTCCATTGGAAGTTGAAACCTGCCAGCCCTCTCAGGTCTGTTGTAGGCGAAAAAGATTACTATTAGCCAGGAGTTGAAATATGAACGGCGCTGAGCTGATCATGAAAACCGCAAAAAAAGCTGGAATCGAGGTCTGCTTTACTAATTTTGGTACCAGTGAGATGTCGCTGGCTATGGCGTTTGATACGGAGCCGGGTGTCCGACCGGTACTGGGGTTGTTTGAGGGAGTTTGTACCGGGGCGGCGGATGGGTGGGGCAGAATGAAGGATAAGCCTGCCATGACTTTGCTCCATCTTGGCCCGGGACTGGCTAACGGCACAGCCAATTTACATAATGCCAGGAAAGCCGGGACGCCGCTCATTAATCTGGTAGGTGAACATACTTCTCTTTATAAGCATATAGATTCACCTCTGGCGATGAATATCGAACCTCTGGCCGGCACTGTATCGGGATGGTATAAAACGTTGAAATCGGCTGACGACTTGTCAGAGGATATGGCTGAAGCCTGGGCTGCTTCCATGTACGGACAGATTGCTACATTGATTATACCCATGGATTTCCAGTCAAAGGAGACCTCTCTGGATGTTGCCGTCTCACGGTTCTCTTTCGAACCCATAGATAAAAACGCGGCAGACAAGGCCGCGCAGCTTTTGTTATCCCATCAAAAGACGGCATTACTCCTGGGAGGCAGGGCTTTGCGAAAGCCGGGCTTAATAGCGGCCTCGCGAATCCAGGCTTTGACTGGATGTGATTTATTGACGAACCACGTCCCGGCTTATGTGGAAAGAGAACCCGGTTTACCTTATATCCCGCAGCTTCCTTATTTCGCCGAACAGCAAATTGAAATATTATCTCGATATGAAGCCATAGTGCTGGCCGGTGCAAAAGAACCCACCTGTTTTTTTGGCTACGAAGGCTTGCAGAGCCATCTTTTACCGGAAAATCAGCCCAGGGCTTATCTTGTGAATGGTAAACAGAGCGTCATTGCTGCTCTGGAGAATCTCGCGGATAGTTTGAAAGGTAAGAAACACTTTTCTTCGAAACCGGTCGAGGACCGGATACCTCCCAATTTGCCTGATGGCGAGCTAAATGCCGAAAAAGCCTGTTTGACTCTCTCAGCTATCCAGCCGGAGAACGCGGTAGTTGTAGATGAAGGAGTTTCCTCTTCTTTTAACTATTATCATGTTAGCCGTAATTCTCAGCCGCATACTATTCTTAACATTGAAGGGGGAGCCACGGGGTGGGGTCTACCCTGCTCTGTCGGCGTGGCTATCGCTTGCCCGGACAGGCCAGTGATTGACCTTCAAGCTGACGGCTGCGGGATGTATACTGTCCAGGCTCTCTGGACTCAGTCTAGAGAAAAATTAAATATCATCACGCTGATTTGTTCAAACCGGCGCTACAATATTTTAAAGCTGCAACTTGACCGTGCGAAAGCCTCCATTGGTCCCAGGGCTTACTCGTTAATGGACCTCGAAAATCCGGACCTGAACTGGGTAAAAATTGCTGGCGGGCTGGGCGTCCCGGCTGTGGCCGTCAATACCGTTGAAGGTCTGGTCCGGGAATTCAAAAAAGCCTCTTTTGAATCTGGTCCTCATCTCATAGAGATGGTACTGAGGTAGTCCAAATAAAAAAAGACCCAGCAACGAAAATCATTTCCTGTCAATGAACTCTATTCTGGAGACAGGGTCTTTTCATTCTCAAATGTTATCCATACGAAAACGGGATTTACAATTAATTTTCATCCTGAACCATGTCCCGTACCACGATACGGGATTGATTCAGGATCCAATTGGTGAGGAGAAGGTGACTGGATTCCAGCCTTACGCTGGAATGACAAAATGAAATGACCCCGGCCTTGTTTTAGCAGCTATAGAAATATCCCCTACTCGATATATAGAATATTATTAGGGGAGTGATAAAAATGAAACTGCTAAAAATTTTCGGGGCTTCTGTTTTAATATTTGCTTTAATCTTGTTTTCTGCCTGTCAAGGTCAAAAGCCTTTTACCCCGGCAAGTCCGGGGACTTCAACGCCTTCTTCTACTGGAAGTAATAATATTAACTCTCCTCCGGTCACTGCGAATCAGACCTCTCCGGCTTCTGCCGTCACCAGTATTCCGCCGGCGGCTGCTCCTGCCGGTACAGGCATTAATCCTCCAACCACTAATATCCCATTTTCTACGAGTAATGTTGGTCCGGTCAGTAAAATAAATGTGACCTCCAGTGGTTACGTCGTTTTTGCCTGGAACGATCTGGGAATGCACTGCGCTAATCCCACTTATGATACCGCAGTGCTTCTGCCGCCATACAATACCCTCTGGGCGCAGGTAGTAAAACGGGGCAACCCACCGCAGGTCGTAACCCAGAATATCACCGTTGAATACAGCTTTGTGAATAATACCAGCTCGTATAACAAAGGCAGCTATAACCAATTCTGGGACAATGTCAAAAAGCTCTTCGGCATTAACCTCGAAAAAAATAAAGGTCTGAATGTCTCTGACCCCAATGTTCATAACGGACTTTCCGGTACTATGGCCGTAAAGGCCGATCATTTTGAAGCCGTCGGCACTCCGCTGACCCCGATCGACGATTCCAATATCTGGAATCCCTACCAGGTCGCCCAGATTACCGTCAAGGATGCTTCCGGTAATACACTGGTTCAGACCCGGACCATGGCGCCGATTTCAGATGAAATCAATTGTTCCAAATGCCACGGCAGTAATGCATTTAATGATATTCTCATTAAACATGACAAGAGTAACGGCACCAATCTGGTCAACCAGAAACCTGTCCTGTGCGCTAGCTGCCACGGCGATCCCGCGCTGGGTACGAACAACGCCGGTCAAACTCATTATTTATCCGCCGATGTCCACGGATTTCATGGTACGTTATCAAGTCCCCCGACCTGCTATGACTGCCATCCGGGACAAAAAACGCAATGTTCCAGAAGTACCGCTCATACCTCAGCCGACGGCAATTGCATAGCTTGCCACGGTGATTTAAAACAGGTCTCCGCCTCTGTCGATCAGGGCAGAGTCCCGTGGGTAGGTGAACCCAGATGCGTGACCTGTCACAGCGGAGTTGCACAGGTAGATACCGGGACTACTTTATACAGAAATGCGACCGGACATTCCGGGGTATACTGCGCCAGTTGTCACAGCAGTCCTCATGCTATGGTGCCCACGAGTCAGCCAGCCGATAATTATCAGGCCTTAGAGTATCAGGGAAAGGCAGTCCCGATAGCTGACTGTGCCGCCTGTCATCGTACCTCTAAGGGGGCAGGAAATCTTCGCGAATACCCTGAGGCTCATGAAGGCACCAATCCGGAGCACCCCAACGGGTGCTATATTTGCCATACTTCGGTGAATACCAATGATACATCCAAATGGCCTCACGCCTTCCAGTGGAAAAGCCGTTAGTTCGCTGACTTACTTTGAAGTTAAAAAACCACCGGTATCTGGCCGGTGGTTTTTTAATACAGGGCAGTATTACTTTATTTCCCGGTGATTGGATGTTTATAATGCATGGGCACCACGTATTGGGATGGATAGGGATGGTAGGCCGTCGACGGTAGGTCCGGTTTTACAGGGTCGTACATAATGGCTCCGGCATCCGGTGTTTTGAGCCATCCTTCATCGTATGGAGTATAAATATAGCGGTTGAAATGTAGTTTTGAAATCAACCATTTCCCGTTTTCTTTGACGTACTTATTTTCATAAACTCCGTATCCCCAGCAGGCTCTGGGAGGCAAATCCTTGGCCCCAAAATTAGATACTGACAGGAATAAAACGTGCCACCTTCCGTCGGCGGTCTTGCCGTCCGGATTCACCGTGGTTACACCTTGAAGCTGAAAATGGCGTGCCATTCTCCAACCCGGCGCAGCCTGTCCCTGAGCGTACAAGAAGAACCTGGCAGCTCCTTGTTTACCGAGATAGACACCCCGGTTGGCGATCTCAACCGATTCTGCATTTTCTGAGAACAGGTCTACTATTTCCTGCATCATCTTGGCATCCAGATAATAGCCATACATCCTCTGCAGTCTTTCAATTTCCTGAATATCCTGGGCATTCTGAACTTTGGCTTCCAACTCCTCAGCAGTCCTAAGCCTGGCCTCAAGTTTCTTTATTTTTGCCTCGAGCTTTTCGACTTTGACTTCCAGTTTTTCCGGGCTCATTATGAGCACCTCCTCTTTGTTATTTATTTTCTAACAGGGTATTAGCTCTTTCTAGCATTTCGCATCGCTTTTGTCAACGCCGTAAGATGCAAATTCCAGATCAAAACTGGTTGGAGTGGTGAGGTCTGGACACTTGACCCTTATTCTGGCGACAGCTATTCTTAGCAGGAAAGCAGAACAGGTTTTATTATTGAACAAATGATCAAAATTACCCTGGTCTGTTAGTGAAGTCTGCGTCTATACAGGTGTTTCTGAAAACCCGATATGGATCTAAAAACCCATTAAAAAAGTGTATATATTAAGATAGGCAACCGGCGAGGTTGTTTGTTAAGTGATGGTGAAAAACGAAGGTGCGGACGGAGGGGATGAGGAATGCTTAAGGCTATTGCTAAACCGGAAAATGTGATTCTGGGTAGCGACTACATGATCCAGGACAACGTAGTGCTGGGCGGTTCCGGAGAAGGTCAGGTAATTATTGGCGATAATGCTCTGATCAGGTCGGGTTCTATCATTTACCCCGATGTTAAGATAGGAAACAACTTCAAGACCGGACACAAGGTTTTGGTCCGTGAACATTCTGAAATCGGCAATAATGTGCTCATCGGCACCAATTCGGTCGTCGATGGCAATTGTAAGCTGGGTAATAATATCAGCATTCAGACGGACGCTTATATTACTGCTTACACCACTATCGAGGATGATGTGTTCATCGGTCCCCGGGTGGTTACTACTAATGATAAATATATGTTTTATGGAGCTCAGCTTAGAGGTCCGACAATCAAAAAAGGCGCCCGGATTGGAGCTAATTCAACGATTTTGCCCGGAGTCGTGATAGGGGAAGGAGCAATTGTCGGTTCAGGGTCTGTGGTAACCAGAGACGTACCGGCTGGTAAAACGGTAGTGGGAAATCCAGCGAGAGCCATCGTCAGGAAGGTCCGTTATGGAAAACAATGATAAAAAAATCGCCGTCATAGGGATGGGGTATGTGGGTATACCTGCTGCCGTCCTTTTAGCAGATGCCGGTTATGATGTCACCGGTATTCAGCGGAGATCAAAGCGTTCGGGATGGAAAATTGACTGGTTGAACGAGGGTAAATGTCCCATCGGCGGCAATGAACCGGAACTGCCTCAAATTCTGGATAGAGTGGTCAGGTTGGGAAAATTCAGAGTGACTGATGATTATGCGGCACTTAAGGATATCGATATTATTTTGATCGATGTTCAGACCCCGACGGACGAAAACCATATTCCCCGGTATGAGTCTTTAAAAGAAGTTTGTCATCACATTGGTAAATTTCTTCATCCGGGCGGGATCGTTATCATTGAGTCTACCGTGGCTCCTGGCACGACCGAATACCTGGTAAAACCGATATTGGAGGAAGAATCCGGACTGAAAGCCGGATTACCGGAAGGATTCGGATTATGTTTTTCTTATGAGCGGGTTATGGTGGGAAGGTTGATTCATAATATCCGTGAATATCCTAAGATCGTAGGTGGAATAGATGCCGAAAGTACCCGGGTGGCTGTGATGATGTATCAATCCGTAGTACGGGGAGGAGTCTATGGCACAGACCCGATGACAGCCGAGGTTTCGAAGACGGTTGAGAATGCTTACCGGGATGTGCAGATTGCTTTCTCCAATGAAGTTGCATTGTTATGCGAAACTCTGGGCATCGATGTCTATGACGTAAGGAAGTTTGTGAATGGTCTCCCTTACGACCCTTCATCTCCACATGCGAATCCGGTCCGAAATATGCATTTTCCCGGCGCCGGAGTAGGAGGTCACTGTTTGCCGAAAGATACATGGCTGCTGATGCATGGATACGAGCGAGTCTCAGAACTACCATCTCAAAAATATTCATATCCGGCTTCAGTTTTGAAAGACGCCCGCTTTCTGAATGACTGGATGCCGGTCCATATGGTTGATCTGTTGGAATCCGCTTTCTCTTTTCAGGAGTCTTCTCTAGAAAAAGCTGCCCTTCCAGCGGCTGCTATTTTGACAGAAAACTCCCCTCGCTTGAGGAGAGGGGATAACGGCGGGGGTAATAATAAACAAAGTTTACTTGCTGGACGTACTATTTGCGTCCTGGGTTTTGCCTTTTTAGAGAATTCGGATGATCCCCGGAATACTCCTACTATCCCGGTCCTGAAGGAACTTGAGAGACGAGGGGCATATTATAAAATACATGATCCGTTTGTTACGGAGAATGAGGGTTATATCATTGAACCGGACCTGGATTCCGCCCTGAAAGACTGTGATGCGGTTCTCCTTATGACCAAACACGAAGTTTATAACTCTGTTACTCCGGAAAAACTAAACGGTTGTTTGAAAAACAAAATAATTGTTGATGGGCGCAACTTGTTCAATGCAGAAAAATTTATCAATGCAGGCTTCATTTTTAAGGGGATTGGGAAGGGAAATATTAATAAATTGACCATTGAATGATGAATAATCGGAGGTCTTAGATGCTGAAGGTTGGGGTGGTTGGACTGGGGACGATGGGACAGCATCATGCCCGTTTGTATTCCCAAATGGATTGCGAACTGATCGGGGTAGCGGATGCTAATCCTGAACGCGCCATGGAAATCGGGGAAAAATATAAAGTAGCCTACTATTCCGATTACCGTGAATTGTTATCTCGTGTTGAAGCTGTCAGCATCGCTGTACCAACTCATTTACACCACACTGTAGCTATGGATTTTCTTAAAAACAGGATCCACTGCCTGGTAGAAAAACCGATCGCTTTTAATTTGGATGAGGCTGCAGAGATGATCAATATAGCCATGAGCAATGATGTTAACCTGGCAGTCGGGCACATTGAGCAATTTAACCCGGCAGTCATTAAATTAAAGCAAGTCATGAAGGACGGTACCCTGGGAAAGCTTCTATTGATCAGTACGCGAAGAGTTGGACCATTCGTTCCCAGAATCAAAGATGTTGGAATAGTCATCGATAGTGCTACTCATGATATTGGGGTTATCAAATTCTTAATCGAGAAGGAACCCGTAAGTATTTTTTCCAGAGTAGGCAGTCTTAAACATCCGAAGGAGGACCATGCCATTATTGTCCTGGATTTTGGAGACGTGACCGCTTGTATAGAAGTCAACTGGTTTACCCCCCATAAGATACGAACACTGATAGCTACCGGCAGCGAAGGGACCGCATATCTGGATTATATTGAACAAAAATTAACGGTTTATAACTCCCAGGAGGCAAAGATATTCAATATTGAAAAAGATGAACCGCTGAAACTCGAGGTGGAGGATTTCTTGAGAAGTATTCGTCAAGGCTCCAGCCCGATGGTGGATGGGGTTGAAGGAAGGGAAATTTTAAAGTTGGCGCTGGAGTCCTGTAAAAATAATTATTATCAATCGCAGCTTGTTTTCCAGCGATAAAAATGTATAAGAATCTTAAGATCGGCGTCATCATCCCCGCCTATAATGAAGAAAAATTTATCGGTGAGGTTATTGAAAGGATACCGGAATATATCGACCGTATCTATGTGGTAGACGATGGGAGCCGGGATCGGACTGGAGAAATTGCTTCGAAATTAGCAGAAAAAAGCAGTGGTCGTGTTCAAATCTGCAGGCACCTGAAGAATGGAGGTGTCGGCAAAGCTATCTCTACCGGCTATCGCGCTTGTTTGGTAGATCTGATGGATATTTCGGTAGTCATGGCCGGAGATAATCAGATGAACCCGGCGCAGCTGCCTAAGCTCCTGGATCCGATCGTGGAGGGTAAGGCTGATTATACTGTGGGAGACCGACTTTCAACTCTGGGGCATATGAAGGGCATGAGTTATTGGAGGCGGTTTGGCAACTGGACCCTGAGATGGCTTACCAGAATCGCCGCTGGAAATCTCGATATTTGCGATCCGCAAAACGGTTATACGGCTATCGCTTACCGTTCGTTAGCCCGTCTTGACCTGGATCACATTTATCCGCGGTACGGGTACTGTAATGATCTATTAGTGAAGCTTTCGGTGACAGGGTCCAGGATCCGGCAGATTCGAATGCCGGCGGTCTACGGAAATGAGAAGTCCAAGATAAAATACTGGCATTATATACCCACGGTATCCTTACTGCTTCTTAGAGATTTTCTCTGGAGAATCAAGGTCCAACTATTTGATCAAAATAAAATAAAACCTGTGAAAATTACCGGAATCCGGGAAAAATAAAGCTGGAATATGATGTTTTCCAAATTGGATTTCACACTGGACAAGTACAGAGAGTTATGTTTGCTTACCCTTAAAATGGGTTATGCTATCATGACGGTTCGTGATTTTCTCCAAAATCCTCCGCCGACGAGGGAAATACTGGTGATGCGCCACGATGTTGATCGTCTCATGGCTAAAGCCCTCCGCATGGCCGATCTGGAAAACTCACTGGGGATAACCTCCACGTATTACTTCAGGAAATCCGGGTTTTCCCGGCCTGAGATTATTAAAAAAATTTCTAATCTGGGACATGAGATCGGTTATCATTACGAGACTCTGGATGAGGCCAGAGGAAATTATGATCTGGCTTTAATTATTTTCAAGCAAAGATTAGAACAGTTGAGACAAATTGCCGAGGTAAAGACGATTTGTATGCACGGGAATCCACTGACCAGATGGCTTAATAGCGAACTCTGGGATCGTTACGATTTTCATGTAATGGGAATAATAGGAGAAGCTTTTCTTTCATTTAAAAACGTATTTTACCTTTCCGATACCGGTAGAATTTGGGATATGTCCCGGAAAGTTAAAGACATGCTGCCGTCTGTTTCCCCAGATCAGGTGGCTTGCGCCGGAGAAATTACGACCACGAACGACGTAATCAGTCTGATTAAGAGTAGAAAATTTCCCAGGATATATATTACCGTACACCCGGAGCGCTGGAGCCATAATTTGATATCCTGGACTGCGGACCAGACCAGAGACACCGGCATGAATATCGTTAAACAGGTCTATAAAACCCTGGCGTCGGGTTTGGTTCCTTCCTCGGAATAACGGATAACTGCAGATTACAATATTATCACTGGTTAAAGAGAAAAACGGAGGGCCCTTTGAAAGTAGCGGTAGCGGTATATACCCCAGGACAAGCCTATTTCTGGGGCAGTATTATCAGTCTTCTGCTTAAAGATGGGCATCAGGTTCTGGTACTGGCCCGGGAAAGCGGGTTGATTAAAAAAATCCTGTCTCCTTATACGGTCCAGTATGTTACTTACGGAAAGAGCAAGAGAGCAAATTACAGTAAACTATTGCAACTTCCGGGTCAGTTTATTACCAGTTTCAAGTGTCTTAACCGGTTTCGTCCGGATATCATCGCAGGGGCCAGTATTCTGGAGTCCAATACTGCCGCTATCCTGGGAAAACCCTGCATTATTTTTGAAGATACAGAAATTACTCCTATCCTGGAACGGCTTCAATGGCAATTGACCGCTAGCTGCATTGTTACGCCATCCTGTTTCAAATTAAACCTGGGCAAAAAGCATCTCCGTATCAACGGGTACAAGGAATTGGCTTATCTCCATCCAAATTATTTTAAGCCAGACCCGGCTATTTTCGGTGAGTTGAAGATTCAGCCTGAAGAAAAATACGCCATCGTGCGCTTCAACTCTTTTAACGCTATTCATGATATCAAATTGCGCGGTTTGTCTATGGATGACAAAAATCAAATTGTCAGCGAATTGGAGAAGTATGTAAAAGTTTTTATTGCTGCGGAAGGCGAACTTCCGGAGGGTTTAGCAGCACATAGAATTCCTATCCAATCTCAACGTATTCACCACGCCCTTTATTATGCTCAAATGGTGATGGGTGATTCAGGAACCATAATTAGCGAAGCGGCTGTTTTGGGGACTCCGTCGATAAGATATCACTCGGGTTTAGGCATCAATGAGCTTGGGAATTTCATCGAGCTTGAAAATACCTATGATCTACTTTATTGCATTCCGCATCTGGAAGATGTCTTACCCAAAGCCCTGGCATTGATACGTAATCCTCGATTGAAAGAGGAATGGGATATAAAACGCAGAAAACTTCTTTCAGAAAAAATAGATGTTGCAAAATTTATGGCCGATTTAATAGAAAATTATCCCCGAACCGGCAATGAATTGAAAACTGTTTAATCATCATTAATTGGGCTGTTGGGATGGGAGGAGAGCATGCAAACGGCGAAAATGACCTTATATTATGACTCTCAGGATCCGTATGCCAGATATGGATTTCAGCATTTTCTGTTCAAATATGGTTTTTCTTCAACGGTTGACCCGTTGAGAGCAGATATTTTCTGCGGCTATTCCCTAGAAGGTAATAGTCATGCGCAGGTCCAGATTATCATGAACCCGGTTGCTGAAGATGGAGTCTGTTTCCTGAAAATCCTGGAAGAGGCAGTTCCGGTCTTTAAGATCCCGATTCAGGCCGGAGGGTCACATTTTGGAGACGGGATTATTCAGGAAGGCGATGGTTGTAGTTGTTTTTCTCTCAATAATAACCGGATCTCTATCGGTTTCGATATTTTCGCTGAAATCGGTAAAACGCTGGCCGGGCTATATGATGAGAATTTCCTGAAGAAAGACAGAGTTGGAAAAACCCTCCGGTTCATTCCAGTAGTAGACGTAATGGAGGAGGCCTTATTTTCTTACATCAATATGGCTGTCCCGGCTCATGGGCTCAGACCACGGCAGGTTTGGCCTGATGGACATAAATTTTGTCTCATTATCACTCATGATGTCGATCGTGTGTACAAGACGTATCATTATATTCCTTCAATTATTCGTGCCATAAAAAAGGCCAGGATGAAAGAGTTGAAATACCATATTTCGAACATGTTGTTCAGGCATGGCACCCATAATCCGTACTGGGCTTTTGAATATGTGCCGGAATTGGAAAAATCTCTCGGAGTGAAATCAACTTATTACTTTCTCAATGAAAAAGGCCGGCCTAATCCTTTCAGCTTTAAGACGTGGCCTCTTTACCTCGGGCGCTATAAAATCGAGAATTCCGCCGTTAAGCGGGCTATCCGTAAATTGGCTGATCTCGATTGTGAAATCGGTGTACACGGGTCTTATCAATCTTATCTGAGCCAGGAACTTCTTCAGAAAGAGAAGATTCAACTGGAGTCTATTGTAGGATCCTCAATTTCCGGTATCCGCCAACACTATTTGAATTACCATAAAAGTATTACCCCTCTGATTCATGGTGCTTGCGGTTTCAATTACGATACTTCGATAGGCTATAAACCGGATGACGGAATCGGATTCCGGAGGGGGACCAGCTTCCCATTTCAAATTATACTGCCCGGTGGTGAGACATCTCCGGTTCTTGAAATACCCTTGATAATTATGGAGACCGGTCTTGAATCATCCTCCGACGGACTTAAAGAAAGCTTTGCCTTGATGGATAAGGTTGAAAGGTATGGCGGGGTCTTAAACATCCTCTGGCATTCAAGTTCACTGAACAAAGACGAGTTTCCTGTTTATTTCGAAATATTTAATCGGATTATTAGAGAGGCTCAGGCGAGGGGAGCATGGGTCGCTCGAGCTTCTGACGTTTATCAACGAGTCGTCGAATTATCTATTGATAAAGTGAATGAAGAACTTACGGTATAAAAAATGAATCTGGAAGTGTTTGAACCAGCCAATTCAAAACATTGGGATGAGATAGTCCATGCCTCAAAAAATGGGACTCTCTACCATACCTGGGAATGGTTGAAGATCATGGAAAAAAATTCCGCCAGCCACCTATTTCCGCTGGTTTTCTTCGATAAGTCAGATAATAAGCCGTTCGGCGCTATACCGTTGTTCCTGAAGGAAAAATTGGGATTAAAAATGTTGTTTTCACCTCCTCCGGGAACCGCCGTTACGCTGGGGCCGGTACTTGCCGAAAAAGGATATAAACAACACAAGTTCGAAATGGCTAATCTGGATTTTCAAGCCAGGATAAATGAGTTTATAGACAAGCTGAAGGCTAGCTATATTTTTATTCAGACCAGTCCGGGTTTGATGGATGTAAGACCTTTCTCCTGGTCTAATTATGCTGTTTCTCCTTGTTACACTTACACGGTCGATCTCAGTGTAGATGAAGACAAAATTTGGAGCAAATTGACCAGTGATATTCGGGGTGACATTAAAAGCGCTCAAAAAAAAGGTATCGTCGTTAAGGAACAATCTGAAGGCGTGGTGGATTATTTATTTGAAAGTACTAACCTGCGCTACTCCGAAAACCATCTCCATATGACTCTGAGAAAAGATTATTTGCGGGAGATCTTTAAAAAATTCGGACAGTCCAGTATCAAAACGTTCGTAGCCTATTTCGAAGAAGAACCCGTAACGGCAACTGCTTGTGTTATTTACAGAGATACGGTCTCTTCATGGTTCGGGACCAGCAGACCGGTCATGAAGGGAATAGATGCAAACAAGCTTCTCTACTGGGATGTCATCCTTTGGTCAAAAAGAAATAATTACCGGTATTTTGAAATAGAAGGAGCAAATACCCGTCATTTATGTACCTTCAAATCTGTTTTTGATCCTTCACTAAGTATTTATTTCGAGATAAAAAGGATGAATCTATGGGGATTTTTAGCGGAAAAGGCTTATTTTCAGCTAAAAAAGAAGAGCCCATAATCAGAATTGTCCTGTTCAAGTGCGATCTCTGAAAAACGGAAGTGGATATGAGTAATACGAAAATTTATTCCGGAAACTGGATCACGCGTGCATTTCCCTATTTTTTGATTTTAATAGCTCTATCCGGGGTGGGCTTGACGGTATTGTTAAAACGCTCCGATTTGACCTTTTTCAGCATGATCTTCGTGGTCCCTTTAATAATAGCCGCTATTGTTTTGCTGGTGAACAGAAATACTTCTTTTAGTGTTCTGAATTTACATCCTGCCAGGGTCAATTTTCTTCATCTTTTTTTAATCGGAATGCTTATTTTCTTCATTACGCTAATAATTCTGGTCTCTTTCCCCGCAAGACCCGTCGCTTATTTTATCCTTATTTCGCTATTTTCCGGGATTATTTTATGGCAAATTTTGTGCCAGAGACCGGAATGGACGGATAACCTGATCGTCTTTGAAATTGTTTTACTATCCTTGAACCTGATCTGGGGTGTGTCATTAAAATACCCTTTGTTTTTCGGGGATACGGACTCGCTCGTTCATATGCATTACATAGACACAATTTTAAAAACTGCGCATGTCCAAACCGAAGAAATATCGTATTTCTATTATCCTCTGTACCATATCTTTAATGCGATAGGATCTGAGATCACCGGTCTTTCCGTCCGGACAGGTGTTTTTATACTGGTGGGAGGAGCCTGGCAAGTAGCGATCATATTCAGTTTCTTGCTTTTTAAGAAGTTGAGTAATTCCAGAACCCTGGCGGGTATTGCCTGTCTTATTTTTGCTTCAAGTTCACAAATAATATTCTATGGAAGCTACGCGATTGCGAGGTCTCTGTCTTTCGTCTTCCTGGCAGCCTGGCTTTATTTGATCATTGCTCGTGCCAGACAAAACGCAGGATTCCTTTTATTATCACTTATTGTCATGGTTTCAATGATCATGACGCATCACATCAACGTGCTACTGGTCATTCCTATGCTGTTAGTGGCTTATTTCTGTCAAATCTTTGTGGATCGACTCCATACCGGGCGTCCGCTGGAACCTATATTTATAGTTACATTTTCGGTGTGCTGCATTGCCTATATGGTATGGTTTGCCCCTGATCTGACCAACTCTACTCTTGTGGGCACCATCCGGGCAATCCTCAGGTCGGATACTTCGTTTGGGATGAACATTACCGGCGGGTATGGGCCTGTGGTCATTATCGGAGCCATTTATTATTCCTTTGCGTTTCTTCTCTGCCTGCTGGGGATGAGAGTTGTTTTTCATGAAATGCATGTTTCGGAAAACGGGAGGACTGCGGGAGCATTCGCCGTGGCCGGATTATGCTTTCTTATTATTTTCATGCCTGGTCCTCTGGATATCATTCCTATATCGCAAGTAATGATGGCCAACCGTTTGAATTTAATGGTTTCTCCTTTTGTGGCTTTTCTGGCAGCCTCCGGTGTTGTTTATATTATGAACCGCAGCGGTACTGCCAGGATTGGACATATCCGGGCTCTGAGTCTACAAATATTAGCGGTTGTTTTCTTGAGCGTTATGACCTTTTTTTCTACTATCAGTACCGGAAATGCACAAGACAATAATAGTTTTCTCCACACCCAAAACATCGATACTCCTTATTTTACCTGGTCCGAGTTGGATTCTTTCACCTTTTTAAACTCTCGAGCTGATATTAAAATGCCGCTTTATGCAGATTATC
>DEUU01000240.1 GCA_002362735.1 Dehalococcoidia bacterium UBA3254 | reverse complement strand
TGCTTATCTTTCGTGGCCCTATATTCTTATGAAGACCTTTGTAGACCTCTTCATCAATCGTTACCGTCAATTTCTTCCGCATAATAATACTCCTTACACGTGTATTATACGTGTATCAACTTACCCTGTCAACACGAGGTTTAGTCGAGACAAGGTTTTCCTAAGAGCAGCAATGGGTGCCCCAAATCACTTTCGGCTAAATCATATGTCACCCACAATATAGAAGCCGATGCTTGTCCAGTGGTAACCTCAAAAGACGGGAAAATGTTCACCCTGCGTGACTTTTTACAGCGGTAAGAAATTATATCCTTTGCAGCCCCGATATTTCTAATATATACTTTATTTCGTATTCAAGTCTGATTTTGTCAATTTTCAGGAGAATAAGAAGTATGTCTGCCAAAGTAATTATTATTGGTGCAGGTATTACCGGACTCTCAACAGGCTGTTACGCGCAGATGAACGGCTATCATACTAAAATATTTGAAATGCACGACAAACCGGGAGGGGTCTGCACCACCTGGCAACGCAAAGGATATACGATTGACGGCTGTTTGCACTACCTGACAGGTACATCTCCAGGTCATGATTTACATCGTGTCTGGCAGGAGTTAGGGGCATTAGAAGGACGAGAGATAATTAATCCGGAACAACTCTACCGCTTTGAGGAACCTCAAGGGCGAATCTTTAATATGTATTGCAATATCGACCGTTTGGAAGAACATATGCTAGAATTGTCGCCCCCCGATGCAATATTTATTAGAAGATTATGCAAAGGATTGCGACAATTTACAAAGTTCAATGTGGTCAATGCCAAGCCTCGTGAGCTTTCCGGAATAATCGACAATTTGCGGATGATGGTCAAAATATTCCCGATCCTTGGAGCCTTTCGCCGGTGGGGTAACCTTACCCTGGAAGAATTAGCTTCCCGATTTAGTGACCCATTACTCCAGAAAGCCTGGAAGATCTTCCACAATGAATTCAGCGCCATGGGATTCATGACAAATCTGGCTTGGCTTCACAATCAAACAGCGGGCTACCTGATCGGCGGCTCTTTACAAATGGCACAAGCGCTAGAGAAGCGTTACCTCGGACTGGGAGGCAAAATAATCTACAAGTCTGCCGTCTCTAAAATTATTGTCGAGGCTGGCCGTGCTGTGGGAATCCGACTGGAGAATGGCGAAGAGCACCGTGCCGATTACATTATAAGCGCAGCGGATGGTCATTCTACCATTTTTGAGATATTGGAAGGGAAATATACAGATGATACTATCCGTGGGTATTATGAAAAGCTCCCCGCTGTCCCAGCCATTCTTTATATTGGACTAGGTGTTAAAAGGACCTTCAATGACTTACCGCGGATGGTCGAGGGGCTTACCTTGTTTTTTGATAAACCACTGCACATAGGAGGAACGGATGTCGATAGCTTCACAACGCATTTTTATAATTTTGATCCTACGTTAGCACCAGTTGGCAAGACGACTGTGGTCTTAATGTTGGACTCAGATTACACTTTTTGGAAATCTTTGAGAGCGGACATCAGCCTCTATCAAGAAGAAAAAATCAAAACTGCCAAGATTTTAATAAACATCTTAGACAAGCGTTTTCCTGGCTTTGCTGACCAGGTTGAGATGGTCGATGTAGCAACACCGGTCACATTTGAACGTTATACAAGAAATTGGAAAGGTCACTACCAAGGCTGGATGGTTACGCCCAAGACACTGAGAATGAACATTCGAAAGACGCTGCCAGGACTTGAAAAGTTCCATATGGCTGGGCAGTGGGTTAGCTACGGAGGGCTGCCCACAGCCGCCTTGTCAGGCCGTGAGGTAGTTCAATTACTATGCTATCAAGATGGTAAGAAGTTCGAGACTTCCTTCCCATAAACAGCTAGCGCGCCCAATTTATTAATTTTCAAACTTGCCCCCTGAACGGCAAGCCTACGCATGTCGTTATAGTTGATGCGAGTGTTTATATGGTGGTAACCTGAACTAATAATACAATCCGGCTCTGGAAAACCCTCGATTCCCAGGTGTAATTGAGGGTTTTAATTTATTGACTGAGAAATAACGAAGGAACCAGAACCGACCTGCTTTATTCGAAGATGCCTTCAGCGGCTAAAGAGTCAATCTCATCTCTGGACATTCCCAGAATTTGAGAGCAGTTGTATTCGGCATGTTCCCCAAATAGGACCGGCCTTTTAACTTCAGCATCAGATCTGGATAGCTTGATGGAAGGCGGATGATAGAAGAGCAGCTGACCCATGAAGGCATGAACGATCAGTCGGGCAGGTTTACCGGTATCAGTACAAGGAATTTGAACGAAATGTTGAAATAAGATATCTTTAGTATAATACTCGAATAATATAAGTGTAAGAAGGAGAATCATGTTTACCAAGAGTTACATTCCACACAAAGGCTACTGGTCTTCCCCGTTTTCCAGATGGCAGGGGTCGCTCCAAAATATCCATTCGATAGAACTTGGAGCTGCGACCGCTAAGAGATTCCTGGCACTAAGGGGTTACACGCCGGATATCTTCGATGGGATTGTATTAGGAATGACGGTAGGGCAAAAAAAGATCTTCCACGGGGCGCCGTGGTTTTGCGCCCAGATGGGAAATGACAAGATCACCGGTCCGCTCATCAGCCAGGCATGTGCTACGAGTGCTGCCTGCATCTTCACCGCCGCTACGAGAATAGAAACCGATGCGTATAAATGTATCCTGGCAACCAGCAGCGACCGCTGCTCGAACTCACCTCACTCGATATGGCCGAATCCGAACGGAGCCGGCGGACAGGTAATTGCCGAAGATTGGATGATGGACAACTTCACGTGCCCATACGGCGGCGTTGAAATGATCCAGACCACGGAATGGGTAGCCCAGGACTTCGGCGGTATTTCCAAGGAGCAATCCGACGAAATGGCACTACGCCGCTATGAACAATACCTTAAGGCCCTGGAGAACAACCGGGAATTCCAGAAAGGCTATATGATACCAATCGAGCACGCCATCAGCAAGAAGCAGATCGTTACTCTGGATGCCGATGAGGGTATCCGGCCACACACTAAAGAAGGGATGGCTCCTCTCAAGCCAACGATTGAGGGCGGCTGCGTTACTTACG